>JAGNSH010000040.1:9413-14085 GCA_017988165.1 Giesbergeria sp.
CGAGCCCAGTCCCACCGATGCCTACCACCTGTATTTGATGCTCAAGGATTTGAAGGCGCTGTTGGCGGGATAAGCGCTGCCCGCATCAATCAAACAACCCCTTGGGCACCTTGTCGGCTTTGTTCTCTACCGGATTGGCCGCCAGCCAGTTGGCCGGGTACTGGCGCATGAATTCTTTGGCCTTTTCCATGCGCACCGTCAGCCAGGCGCCATACGCCCCTTCGTTCAATATCACCGGCATACGCTTTTCGCTGCCGGGTTGCTGGTAGCGGCGCAAGAGCGCGTGGTTGTTGGCGTTCATGGT
This sequence comes from Giesbergeria sp., assembly GCA_017988165.1. Taxonomy (GTDB): domain Bacteria; phylum Pseudomonadota; class Gammaproteobacteria; order Burkholderiales; family Burkholderiaceae_C; genus Simplicispira. The sequence goes on from JAGNSH010000040.1 coordinate 9,718, forward strand.
CAGCAGGGTGAAGCTGACGATGGTTTCGCCGTCCGCCCCGGTCCAACTGGCCCACAGGCCAGCGGCGCCCATCGGCTGGCCGTCGATGCGCGAGATGCGCGTGGGCAGCGCTTTGCCTTCGCGAAAGTCGTCTTCAAAAAACGCCGCCATCGGCACGATGCAGCGCTGGCCTTTGATCCACGCGTCGTGAAAAGCGCGCGTGGTGGAGACGGTTTCGGCCTTGGCGTGGATGAGCTTGGGCGAGCGCAGCTTGGCGTCTGAGGCCGACTTGACCCAGTGCGGCACCAAGCCCCACTGCGCGGCGACGACTTCGCGCGCCGGCATGGTGTCGGTGTCGCTGTCGGCCGCAGCGTCCGGCGCGGGCAGTGCCAAGGGCACGGCGCGGATGAAGTGGCCGATTTTGCGCGGCCACATATGGCGCTCGGTGGTCTCTAGCGGCAGCGCTACGCCAAAAGTGTCGCGGTAGGCGTTGGTGGGAGACAGCGTCTCGTAATGGGTACTCATAGGCTTGATTTTATATCAAATTGGCCTCTAGCCCTTACCCAGTAAGCGCTAGTAGCTATCAAAAACAGAGTAATTTGGCCAACGGCTATCAGCAAGCAGCCGCTTTGGGCGTGGCCAGGCTGTGCTGGTTGGGCGCGCTGTTGTCGGCCAGCGGGGTGTGGCAGACCTGCGCCACGTAGGCGTAGGAGACCACTTGGTTGCGCCCTTGGGCCTTGGCGTAATACAGCGCTTGGTCGGCCTGCTCTAGGGTGTTTTCAATCGATTCGGCGGGCGTCTCGCCGTTGGTTTGTGCGGCCCAGCCGATGGAGACGGTCAGGCGAATGGGCTCGCTGGGGGTGGGGATGGTGAGCGCGGCGACGGCGGCGCGCACGCGCTCTAGCAGTTGCGCGGCGTGGGCGATGTCGCTGGTGCGCAGCATCAGTACAAACTCTTCGCCGCCCCAGCGCGCCAGCACGTCGCCACTGCGCAAGCTGCCCTGCACGGCGCTGGTGAAGGCGCACAGCACTTGGTCGCCCACCGCATGGCCGTGGGTGTCGTTGATGCGTTTGAAGTGGTCGATGTCCAGCAGCGCCAGCAGCAGCGATGGCGCGCTGTGCTGCTGCGCAGTTTCCATCAGCTGCGTCATGTGCCGGCGGTTGACCAAGCCGGTCAGGTCGTCGTGCGCCGCCAAGTGCTGGATGCGCCCGAGGGCGCGCGTCAGGTCTTGCTTTTGCCGCGCCATGCGCTGGCGTATGGCGTGCAGGCGTATCGAGACAAAAACGCTCACCATCAGCAGCAGTAGCACCATGGCGCCATAGGCAAATTCCAGCTCGGCCAGATAGCCAGACTCTTGGCGCTCTAGCACGTACATGAAGGCCACGCCAAACACCAGCAGGGCAAAGGCGATGTTGATCAGCATCTGGCGCGGCGAGGTGCCAAAGACGCCAAACATCAAAATCAGCGACAACACGATCAGCGAGATGCCGCGCGCCGGGCCGAGCAAAAAGTAAGCAAATGCCGTCATCACCAAGGCGTAGCGGATTTGCCATTGCGTTAGCGCCGGATCGCTCAGGCGCTGGCTGTAGCCGCTGCGGATCAGCACCAGCACGCTGGCCCAGCCGGCGCTGGTGGCCAGCGTCCACCACAGCGTCCAGTCGGTGCGCATGATGCCGGCTTGGGCCAACAGGTTCATCAGGGCCGCGCAGCACATCATCACCAGCGAGGCAAAGCTGGCCATCATCATGCGTATGCGCTGGTGGGGATGGCTAGTTAGCAAACAGTCCAGCAACGCCTTGCGCGGCGTGTCAGAGGGCATGGTTTTCCTTTTATGGGCTTGGGCCAGCGTCAAAGCGCAGCCAATGCTGTCTTGGCTGGACAGAGAGCTGCAAAGTGTATGCAGGTGTGTCGGATTGGCACAGGGGGCAACCCCAGCGGTGCTACTGCAAGCGACAGATGCTGTCGCACAAACCGCTCTCAGCTGTCTCGTTGGTGACAGTCGCACTGAAAAAACAGCATTAGTAGCCGCGCACGGGTGCCGCAAATTGCTGGCGTGCGGTGCAGAATCCAGATAAGATAGTAATAGATTACTTACTTTTACCGATGCCGAAAGCGCTGATCCATGAATTCTGTGCCCCCTGTGCTGCCCAAGCACCTGCCCGCTGACGAGCGCCGCGCCGCCACCGTCGAGGCCGTGGTCGCCTTGGCCGCGACGCAAAACCCCAGCGACATCACCACCACTGCCATCGCCCAGCAGATGCAGCTGACGCAGGGCGCGTTGTTTCGCCACTTTGCCAATAAAGACGCCATCTTGCTGGCGGTGATGGAGTGGGTTGCCACGCAGCTGCTGGCACGCGTTGACCAAGCGGCGCACAGCGCCAGCGCACCCAGCGGCGCGTTGCAGGCGGTGTTTATGGCGCACGTCGGCTTTGTTGCAGAGCACCCCGGCGTGCCGCGCATCATCTTTAGCGAGTTGCAGCGCGCGGGCGAAACACCGCCCAAGCGCGCAGTGCAGCAGTTGGTGGGCAGTTACAGCGCGCGCCTGCACCGGCTGCTGGCCCAAGGCCAGGCGCAGGGCGCCTTGCACGCTGATTTGGACGTGTCGGCGGCGGCCACCTTGTTTATTGGCACCGTGCAAGGGCTGGTGATGCAGTCGCTGATCACCGGTGATATGCCGCGCATGCGCAGCGATGCGCAGCGGGTGTTTGCTATTTACCAACGTGGCATTGAAGCCGCTGAAAGCACGTCGTCATGAAAAAATTTCCTCTGCAAGGGCGCACGCTGGCGCTGCTGGCCGTGGTGCTGCCGCTGCTGGCACTGTTTGTCTATGTGGTGCTGCGCTCGGGGCCGATGGCACCGGTGGCCGTGACGCTGGCCACGGTCGAGAGCCAAGCGCTGACACCGGCGCTGTTTGGCGTCGGCACCGTCGGCACGCGCACCAGCACCAAAATTGGCCCGACAGTGGCCGGGCGTCTGCTGCGTTTGGATGTCGATGTGGGCGACCGCGTGCGCGCTGGCCAAGTGCTGGGCGAGATGGACCGGCTCGATTTGGACGACCGCTTGCAAGCACAAGACGCCGCTGTGCAGCGCGTCCAAGCCAGCCTGCGCGAAGCCCAAGCGCGCCAAGTCCACGCCCACACGCAGGCCACGCGCTACGCGCAGTTGCTGGCGGTGCGATCGACCAGCGAAGAACTGGCCGCCGCCAAGCAGCAAGAGCTGCAAGTGGCCAACGCCGCCGTCGCCGCCGTGCAAGCCGAAGCCGCCCGGGTGCGCGCCGAGCGCGCTGGCGTCACCACACAGCAACGCCATTTGCGCCTGATAGCGCCCAGCGACGGGCTGGTCACGCAGCGCTTGGCCGACCCCGGCAGCACCGTGGTCGCCGGCCAAACCGTGGTCGAGGTGGTTGATCCGGCCAGCCTGTGGATCAACGTGCGCCTGGACCAAATCAGCGCCCACGGCTTGGCGGCGGACTTGCCGGCGCGCGTGTTGCTGCGCTCGCGTGCCGGCCACACGCTGGCTGGGCGGGTGCTGCGTGTTGAGCCGCTGGCTGACAGCGTCACCGAAGAAACATTGGCCAAAGTCGTCTTCAACCAACTGCCCGCGCCGCTGCCGCCGCTGGGCGAACTGGCCGAAGTCACCATTGATTTACCGACGCTGGCGGCGCAGCCGGTGCTGCCCAACGCCGCCGTGCAGCGCGTTGGCGGCCAAACGGGGGTGTGGCACTGGACGCAAGGCGCGCTGCAATTCACCCCGGTGACGCTGGGCGTGGCCGACTTGGACGGCCATGTGCAGGTGCTGAGCGGCCTGAGCGTCGGCGACCAAGTGGTGCTCTACAGCGAAAAGCCGCTGACTGCGCGCAGCCGCATCCACGTGGTGGAGCGCTTGACCAAGGCCGCACCATGATCAGCCTGTCTGGCCGCGACATCCTGCACTCTTGGGGCAAGTTTGTCTTTACTGGCGTTGGGCTGGGACTGCTGATTGGCGTTACGCTGATCATGGCGGGTGTGTACCGGGGCATGGTGGACGATGGTAAGGCGCTGCTGGACAACAGCCGCGCTGATATTTGGGTGGTGCAAAAAGACACGCTGGGGCCGTATGCCGAATCGTCCAGTCTGCAAGACGACTTGTACCGGGGTATTTTGACCATGCCGGGCGTGGCGCAAGCGGCCAACGTCACCTATCTCACCTCGCAAGTACGCAAAGAAAATCGCGTTGATGTGCGCGCCATGGTGGTCGGCATTGCGCCCGGTGCGGCGGGCGTGACGCCGGGCTGGCCGCCGTATTTGATAGCGGGCCGCCAAGTCACGCGCGGCCATTACGAAGCGGTGGTGGACGTGGCGGCGGGCTTTGTGCTGGGCGAGAAGCTGACCGTGCGGCGCAACCACTACA
>JAGNSH010000159.1 GCA_017988165.1 Giesbergeria sp.
GCGCTTGGGTGCGCCTGCACTACGTTTACCCCTACCCGAGCGTGGACGACATCATTCCGCTGATGGCGCAGGGGCTGGTGCTGCCGTACCTTGACGTGCCGTTCCAGCACAGCCACCCCGATGTTTTGAAGCGCATGAAGCGCCCCGCCAGCGGCGAGAAAAACCTCGAGCGCATCCAGCGCTGGCGCGCCGCCTGCCCGGACATCGTTATTCGCAGCACCTTCATCGCCGGTTTTCCGGGCGAAACGGAAGAAGAATTCCAGCACCTGCTGGACTTTTTGCGCGAGGCCGAAATCGACCGCGCCGGCTGCTTTGCCTACAGCGACGTCAACGGCGCTGCGGCCAACGATCTGCCCGGAATGCTGCCGCTGGCCGAGCGCGAAGAGCGCCGCGCGCGCTTTATGGCGGTGGCCGAAGAAGTGTCGATTGCCAAGCTGCAGCGCCGCGTCGGCGCCACGATGCAGGTGCTGGTCGATTCAGCGCCGGGCTTGGGCCGCAAAGGCGGCGTGGGCCGCAGCTACGCCGACGCGCCCGAGATTGACGGCACCGTGCAGTTGCTGGCGCCCGAGAAAATCAGCAAGACCATGAAGACCGGCGAGTTCACCAAGGCGCGCATCGTGGCTGTGCGCGGCCATGATTTGGTGGGACAGCCTTTCTAAAAGCATAGCTACAACCGCACGTATCCATTGGGCTAGAGGCCTATTTGGCTTGATTTTCAGCCAAAAAGTCCTCGATCAGCTGCGCTACGGCTTGTGGCTGGTCGTGGTGCAGCATATGGCCAGAGTCTGGCACCACTGCGGTGCGGCAGTCGGGCACGGCTTGCAGGCGCTGGTGGTATTCGGCCAGCGAGAAGCTATCGGCCCACAACTGGCTGACGCTGTCGTCGCTGGCGTTGACTGCCAGTGTGGGTGCGCTGATGGCGCCGTACATGGCCAGTGTTTCATCAACGCGAAACAGCTGCGAATTGACGATTTTGTGCGCCGGATCGCCCAGCACCTCCCAGCGGCCTTGGGCGTTGGGGCTGGCCCAGTGCTGCGCCAGCCACAGCGCTTTGTCGGGCGACAGGCGCGGGTTGGTTTTCATCAGGCGCTCGGCTACGCCAGCGCAGCTGTCATACGAGCGCAGTGCGGCTTCACCGCGATTGAGTTTTTTCAGCTCGTCCAGCCACTGCGCATAGCGCGCGGGCGCTTGCGCCGCCTGCGTGGCGGGCAGGCCAAAGCCTTCGAGGTTGATCAGCCGGCGCACGCGCTCGGGGCGCGCTCCGGCATACAGCATGGCCGTGTGGCCGCCCATGCTGTGGCCGACCAAATCGACGGCCTGACCGGGCGCGTAGTAGTCCAGCAGGTAGTCCAGATCGGCCAAGTAGTCGGCAAAGATGTAGCGATCGGTGGGCGTGGGCGAGCGCGTGTGGCCAAAGCCGCGCCAGTCGGGGGCGATGATCAGGCGCTTGGCGGCAAAAGCGTGCGAGAACGCATCGACGACAAATTGGTAAGAAGCGCCCACGTCCATCCAGCCGTGCAACAGCACCAAGGGCACCGCCGCATCGGCCTGGGACGCATCCCAGCGGCAAACGTGGTAGTTGAGAGCGCGCAGCGGAACGTGCTCGCTGCGAAAGGGGCGGAAAGTTGAATACATAGGGCGTGATTATTCCGAAACATTGGCTTGCGCTATGTCAAAGCAGAGACAGTGCCCACCACCCATGCCTGCGCGCGCGCAACGCCGTAAACTGAGCGGCTCTATTTTTTCAATCCGTTCAATCTTTTTCATCCCTTCAACCGATAGCGCCATGGCGAAAAAAGACAGCAAAGCCCCGCACGTGAGCGAAACCCCGGCCACGCAGCTGCTCAAGGCGCATGGCATTGCGTTCACCAGCCACCCGTACGAATACTTGGAGCACGGCGGCGCCCAGCACAGCGCGCAGGTGCTGGGGCTGGACCCGTTTTGCGTCGTCAAAACGCTGGTGATGCAAGACCAAGATGCCAAGCCGCTGCTGGTGCTGATGCACGGCAACCGCACCGTGTCGACCAAAAACCTAGCGCGCCAGATCGGCGCCAAGTCGGTGCAGCCGTGTACGCCCGAGGTCGCCAACCGCCACAGCGGCTATCTGGTGGGCGGCACCTCGCCGTTTGGCACGCGCCGCGCCATGCCGGTGTTTATCGAAGAGAGCATCTTGGCGCTGGAGCGCATTGCCATCAACGGCGGGCGGCGCGGCTTTTTGGTGCAAATCGACCCGCAGGTCTGCGTGCAGCTGCTGGGCGCGGTGCCGGTGCAGTGCGCTTTAGAGGATTAGCCAAACCGGCTGATTTGGCTGAACCCGCTGGCAGAATGGCCGGCTGATAAAAATTTGGGGAGAGTGTTTCGTGCCTGTTGTTTATTCCGCTGTGGCGGTGCTTGCCGCCTATTTGCTGGGCTCGCTGTCGTTTGCCGTCATCGTCAGCCGCGTGATGGGTCTCTCGGATCCGCGCACCTTTGGCAGCAAAAATCCGGGCGCGACCAATGTGCTGCGCTCGGGCAACAAGGCGGCTGCCGTGCTGACTTTGCTGCTGGACGCTGCCAAAGGCTGGCTGGCAGTGGTGCTGGTGCGCTGGTATGGCGCGCCCTATGGTCTGGAAGAAGGCGCGCAGGCGCTGGTTGGGCTGGCGGCGTTTGTTGGCCATGTGTGGCCGGTGTTCTTTCGCTTTGAAGGCGGCAAAGGCGTGGCGACGGCGTTGGGCGTGCTCTTGGGCATCAGCGGCTGGTTGGGGCTGGCAACCGCTGGCGCTTGGCTGGCGGTGGCGGTTTTGTTTCGTTACTCGTCCCTGGCGGCGCTGGTGGCGGCGGTGTTTGCCCCAGCGTTTTATGTGGTGGCCGCTGGCCCGCTGTGGTACGAGGAGCGCAGCATCACCGCCGCCATCGTTGCCATGGCAGCGATTTTGCTGTGGCGGCACAAAGAAAACATTTTGCGTCTGATGGCCGGCAAAGAGACGCGCTTGGGCCAAGGCAAGAAAGCCGGCGCGGTGCCGGTTGCGGCGGCTGGCCCAACGGCTGCAGCAGAGGCTGAACCGAAGAAAAACAAAAAACGCGCCCGCCATTGAGGCGGCTAGCGGCCAGGGGCGGCGCGCGCTGCAAGGCGCTGCTTGGGTGTTATTTGGGCGTGAACTCCAGCGCCGCCGAATTCATGCAGTAGCGCAGGCCGGTGGGCGCTGGCCCATCGGGAAACACATGGCCCAAATGCGCGCCGCATTGGCTGCAGACGGTTTCAGTGCGCTCCATGCCGTGTTGGCGATCGACGTTTTCAGTGATGGCGTCCTCACTCAGTGCCTGCGAAAAGCTCGGCCAGCCGCAGCCGGCGTCAAACTTGGTTTCTGACGCAAACAATTTGGCACCGCAGCAGATGCAGTGGTAGCTGCCGTCGGCCCACTGGTTGTTGTGTTTGCCGGTGAACGGGCGCTCGGTGGCAGCGTGGCGCGTCACTTGCAGGGCGACAGGTTCGGCGCCTTTGTCTTGCAGCAGTGCCTGCCATTGGGCCGGGGTTTTTTGGATGGGAAAGGTCATGAGGAGCAGCTGATAGAGAGGGTGGACGCCCAAGCGGGCGCAAAGTCGGCGTAGGCCTCAAAGCCGGGGTGTTCGTCAAATGGGCGGGTTAGCAGCATTTGCAAGGTGCGCAGTTCGCCAAAGTCGCCTTGCTGCGCAGCGCGAATGGCTTGTTCGGCCACATGGTTGCGCAAAATGAACTTGGGATTGGTTTTTAGCATCAAATCGGCCGCTAGCCCTTTATCTGTAAGCGCTGTTAGCTCTTGATACGATAGCAACCAAGTATCAAAAGCGGCGCGGTCAATAAACATATCGCGCACTGGGACAAAGTCGTTGTGCGCCACGCCTTGCGACAGGCGGCGCCAAAAGATGCTGTGGTCAACGGCGTCGGCCACCAGCAGGCGCAGCAAACCATCCATCACGTCGGCTTCGCCGGTTTGGGGGCTTTGGGCGCTGGGCAGGCCCAGTTTGGCGCGCATTAGCCGCATAAATTCAGCCGGAAAGCGCGTGCGGTAGCTGTCCAGCGCCGCCATCGCCAGCGCTGGCGCACCAATCAGCGGCTGCAGCGCTTGGCCCAGGCGCAGCAGGTTCCAGTAAACGACGTTGGGTTGGCGGTCAAAGGCGTAGCGCCCCTGCGTGTCGCTGTGGTTGCAGATGTGGTTGGGCACAAAGGCGTCCAAAAACTGAAACGGCCCGTAGTCCAGCGTTAAACCCAGCACGCTCATGTTGTCGGTGTTGAGCACGCCATGGCAAAAACCCACCGACTGCCACTGCGCGGCGGTAGTGGCCGTGCGCTCGCTGACCGCGTGCAGCAGGGCGGCGTAGGCGTTGCCCTCAAACTGGGGGCTGCTGCGGCACTCTGGGTAATGCCGGTCGATGACGTAGTCGGCCAGCTGGCGCAGCTCGCCCAGTTGGTTGCGCGAGGCGAAATGCTCGAAATGGCCAAAGCGGATAAAGCTCGGCGCCGTGCGGGTGACAACCGCTGCGGTCTCGATGCTTTCGCGCCGCACTGGCTCGGGCGAGCCGGTGATGCACAGCGCGCGCGTGGTGGCAATGCCCAGCGCGTGCATGGCTTCGCTGCACAAAAACTCGCGGATGCTGGAGCGCAGCACCGCGCGCCCGTCGCCCATGCGCGAGTACGGTGTCAGGCCACTGCCTTTGAGCTGCACCTCGGTACCGGC
>JAGNSH010000160.1 GCA_017988165.1 Giesbergeria sp.
GGCGTGTACAACGCCGGCATCAGCAGCGCCGCCGCCAGCCCACTCAATGGCCGCCAGTTCAATGCCAGCGCGGTGAGCGTGGCCGATCTCAGCGCAATCTCCACCGACCCGGCAACTGGCAAGGCCGATACCTATACGGTGGTTTTCAAAGATGCCGGCCCCGGCGCCAGCCCGAACACCAGCACCGCCACCTACAACATCGTCAACACGCGAACGGGCGCCACCTCCGCAGACGTGGTGGTGCCCGACTTTCCAAACGACAAGCAGCTGAACATTGAAGTCACCGGCGTTCCGGGCCTAAAGTTCAACATCACCGCCACCCCGACCAAGGCGCTGGACGGCACCGTGACGCTCTCGCCAGCCGATGGCGACACCATCACCTTGTCGCCCAGCAGCAGCATTTTCAGCGTCATCGACCAGGCCATTGCCGACATCGGCAGCGCCGGCAACAGCAACGCCGCCGTCCAGGCCGTCGGCCAGGCGCTGGGCAATCTGGACATCGGCATGGAACGCCTGCAAGCGGTGCGCAGCTACGCCGGCGAATTGCTCAACCGCGCCGACCGCATCACCGGCAACCAAGACGCGCGCAATATCCAACTCGAAGCCGACCGCTCGCGCGCTGAAGATATGGATTTCGTCAAAGGCTTTTCCGACTTTGAGCAGACCAAGACAGGCTACCAAGCGGCGCTGCAAACGTACGCTATGGTGCAAAAGCTCTCCCTGTTCAACTACATCTCCTGAGCGCGCGCCGCCCAGTTTTTACCGCTCTAACCCATGGCCCGATCCGTTCTTGGCAGCCTCATTCTTGGTTACCGCCCGCTGTGGGGCCGGGGGCGCTCGTTGTGCGGCATTGAGCTGTGCATCAGCGAGGCCGACAGCAACATCGCCGTTGATGCAGCCCACCTGCTGCGCACGCTGCAAGAGATTTGGGAGCCGCAGTCACCGCCGCTGCTGCTGGCGCCGCAAACGCGCCAGCTGCTGTGCGACCTGCTAGAGCACGCCCCGCCCGAGACGCCGTGGATTGAAGTGCCCGACGACTGGCTGGGCGACTCCAGCGTCTACCAGCGCGTCCTTGAAGCCCAGCGGCGCGGCCTGAAACTGGTCTGGCGCGGCGACGTGGGCCGCCTGCCCGACGCCAGCTTGGCGCGCTGCTTTGACAACAGCTTGTTGAGCGTGCCACCGCAGGCGGCGATTCAAGCGCTCAAAGCCAGCCCCGGCGCCAGCCCAATACTGGCCGGACAAATGTACGAAGGCATTGCCAGCCGCGCGCTGATGGAGCATTGCCTCGACGAGCAACAAGCCCACGCCCTGATTGGCTGGCCGACCGAAGACGTGCTCTACAGCCTGCGCCTGCAAACACCGCAGCCCAGCCACACGGTGATTTACCGGCTGATGAAAGCCATCGAAGCCGAGCAGTCGCTAGAGGCGTTTGAAGACATCCTGAGCGAAGACCCGCTGCTGGCCTACCGCTTTATGACCTACACCAACTCGGCCGCGCTGGGCCTGCGCACTGGCGTGGACTCGCTGCGCCGGGGGCTGGTGATGATGGGTTACGGCTCGCTGCTGCGTTGGCTCTCGACCCAACTGCCGCACGCCAGCACCGAAATCAACCTGCGCCCGATGCGCGAAGCCTTGGTGCTGCGCGCCAAACTGAGCGAGCAGCTGATTGACGCCGGCGTCGGCATCGAGCTGCGCCGCGAGGTCTATTTGTGCGCCCTGTTCTCGCAAATCGACGACATTTTGGGCGAGTCGCTCGACAGCATCCTGCACCGCATTCCCCTGTCCGAGCGCGTCTTTGAAGCCGCTGCCCAAGGCATCGGCCCCTACGCGCCCATTTTGCAGATGGCGCGCGCACTAGAAGACTGCGACGCCGCCGTGGTGCGCCAGCTGTGCGAGGACCACGCGATGGTGCTCGAAGACGTCAACCGCACCGTGCTGCGCGTGCTGGCGGCGCAAACCATGGTGCGCACCCTCTCCAGCTCCAGCTCCAGCTAAATACCGCTGGCGATACAACGGCGCCTACCGGTGTCCGCGCAGCAAATCCACCGCCTTCTCCGCCAGCATGATGGTTGGCGCGTTGGTGTTGCCGCTGACAATGCGCGGCATGACCGAGGCATCGACCACGCGCAGGCCGTGTACCCCATGCACCCGCAGCTGGGCATCGACCACGTCCAGCGGGCCCGGCCCCATGCGGCAACTGCCCACCGGGTGGTAGATGGTGTCGGCGTACTGGCGGATAAATTGCTCAATCTCCCCATCGGTCTGCGCACTGGCCGAGGCCGCTAGCTCGCGCGCGCCGTACTGCGCCAGCGCTGGCTGCGCCAAGATGGCGCGCATTTGGCGCACGCCGCGCACCATGCGCACCATGTCGTCGGCCTCGCCAAAAAAGTTCGGGTCGACCAGCGGCAGTGCCTGCGGGTCGCTGCTGGCCAGTTGCACACTGCCCCGGCTTTTGGGCTGCAGCAGGCAGACGTGGCATGAGTAGCCATGGCCCAGCACGGTGGTGCGGCCATGGTTGAGCAGCTTGCCAATGACAAAGTGCAACTGCAAGTCGGGCAGTGGCTCGCTGGGCTGGCTTTTGATGAAGCCACCGGCCTCGGCAAAGTTGCTCGTCAGTGCGCCGCTGCGCTGGCGGCGCCACTGCCACACGCCGCGCAGAATGTTGGCCGCCCCTGTCAGCGACAGGCCAAACAAATCACGCAACGCCGGCGCATCCATCACCTGCACCACGTCCGGGTGGTCGTGCAGGTGCTGGCCGACGCCGGGCAGGTGGTGCGCGGTGGCAATGCCGTGCTGCTGCAACTGCGCGCCGGGGCCAATGCCCGAGAGCATCAGCAACTGCGGCGACAGCAACGCACCGGCGCTGAGCAACACCTCGCGCGTGCAGCGCACCTGCTGCAAGCGCCCGCCTTGGCGGTATTCGACGCCGACGGCGCGGCGCTCTTCTAGCAAGATGCGCGTGGCCTGCGCGCCGGTGATGACGTGCAGATTGGGGCGGCCCAAATGCGGCGTCAGATAGGCCTTGGCGGCGCTAAAGCGCTCGCCATTTTTGTGCGTCACTTGGTACAGGCCAACGCCTTCTTGGCTGGCACCATTGAAGTCGCGGTTGTGGGCGTGGCCGGCCTGCACGCCCGCTTCGACAAACACTTGGCTAAAGCGGTTGGGCGAGCGCAAATCCATCACATTCAGCGGCCCGCCGGTGCCGTGCCAGGCGTCGGCGCCGCGTTCGTTGTGCTCGGCGCGCACAAAATACGGCAGCACCTCGCTCCAGCCCCAGCCGGGGTTGCCCTGCGCGGCCCAATGGTCGTAATCCTGCGGCTGGCCGCGCGCGTAAATCATGGCGTTGATGGAGCTGGAGCCGCCCAGCACCTTGCCGCGCGGCTGGTAGCCACGCCGCCCATTCAGGCCCGGCTGCGCCGTGGTGTTCTGGCTCCAGCCGTTGAGCTCCCACTTGGCCATCGCCGCCAGACCCGCCGGGCAGTGGATCAGCACGCTGCTGTCAGCGGGGCCAGCTTCGAGCAGGCAAACGCGCACTGCCGGGTCTTGGCTCAAACGCCCCGCCAACACGCAGCCCGCCGAGCCGGCGCCAATCACTAGGTAGTCGTACATGGAGAGTCTCCTAAACGCCACCACGGGCGGTGGCGAGGGCACTTTAATTCAGCGCGGCGCCAATTGCCGATACCATTCCAAGGGTCACTCTCTGTTTCACTTTGAAGAAAGCACTTGAATATGGATATCACTACTGTTGGCATCATCGGCGCGGGCACCATGGGTAACGGCATTGCACAAGCGTGCGCGGTGTCGGGCATCAACGTGGTCATGGTCGACATCTCCGAGGCCGCCGTGCAAAAAGGCTTGGCCACCGTCTCGGGCAGCCTCGACCGCTTGGTCAAAAAAGAAAAAATCAGCGCCGCTGACAAAGACGCCGCCATGGCGCGCATCAAAGTCTCGACCAGCTACGACGAGCTCAAAGCGGCGCAACTGGTGATTGAAGCCGCCACCGAAAACTACGACCTGAAGGTCAAAATCTTGCAGCAAGTCGACGCCCTGCTGGCGCCCGAAGTGCTGATTGCCACCAACACCTCGTCCATCTCCATCACCAAGCTGGCCGCCATCACCCAGCGCGCCGAGCAGTTCATCGGCATGCACTTTTTCAACCCGGTGCCGATGATGGCGCTGGTCGAAATCATCCGTGGCCTGCAAACCTCTGACGCGACGCACGACGCCGTCAAAGCGCTGGCCGTCAAGCTGGGCAAGAGCCCGATCACCGTCAAAAACAACCCCGGTTTTGTCGTCAACCGCATCTTGGTGCCGATGATCAACGAAGCCTTCTTCGTGCTGGCCGAAGGCTTGGCCACGCCCGAAGACATCGACGCCGGCATGAAGCTCGGTTGCAACCAGCCGATTGGCCCGCTGGCGCTGGCCGACATGATTGGCCTAGACGTGTGTCTGGCGGTGATGGAGGTGTATATCGCCGAATTCAACGACAGCAAATACCGCCCCGCGCCGCTGCTGAAAGAAATGGTCGCCGCCGGCCGCTTGGGCCGCAAGACCAAGCAAGGCGTGTACAGCTACTAAGCGCCTTCAGCCTCTTTAAGCCTTGCTAAAACAAAGCCGCAGTCCATGCACTGCGGCTTTTTTATGGCCGACCCGACACCTAAATTACTACTAATTTAATAGCTACTAGCGCTTA
>JAGNSH010000161.1 GCA_017988165.1 Giesbergeria sp.
ACATCCTGCTCATCAGCGACGAGGTTTACGAGCACATGGTGTTTGACGGCCAGCCGCACCACAGCGCAGCGCGCTTTGCCGGCCTCGCAGCGCGGGCGTTTATCGTGTCCAGCTTTGGCAAAACCTTCCACGTCACCGGCTGGAAAGTTGGCACCGTGGCCGCGCCCGCGCCTTTGACGGCGGAATTTCGCAAAGTCCACCAGTTCAACGTCTTCAGCGTCAACACGCCGATGCAATACGGCTTGGCGCAGTATTTGGCCGACCCGGCGCCCTACCTGCAACTGCCGGCCTTCTACCAAGCCAAGCGCGACCTGTTTCGCAGCGGCTTGACCGGCTCGCGCCTGCGCTTGCTGGCGTGCGCCGGCACCTACTTTCAGTGCGCCGATATTTCTGCCGTCAGCGATTTGAACGAGGCCGATTTTTGCCAGTGGCTAGCGCGCGAAGTCGGCGTGGCCGCCATTCCGCTGTCGGCCTTTTACGGCGACGGCTTCGATCAGCGGGTGGTGCGTTTTTGCTTTGCCAAACAAGACGCCACCTTGCACGCCGCGCTAGAGCGCCTGCGCAAGCTCTAATCAAAAATAATAGCTGCTAGCGCGCGTATCTATTGGGATAGAGGCCTATTTCACTATGAATCCATCAAAACACAGCGCCAACGAAGCGCTGACCCCGGTGGCGCCCGAGCGGCGCGTTTTTCAGTGGCACGACCACGCCTCGCTGTGGTTTAGCTTAGGCGTCGGCCTGCTGGTAATGCAGGTCGGCGCCTACCTGATGCCAGCGATGGGCACGCGCGATGCGCTGCTGGCCATCGCCTGCGGCTCGCTGCTAGGCGGCGCGCTGCTGGGCTGGGTCGCCAAAATCAGCTGCGACAGCGGCTTGGCCAGCGCCGGGCTGATGCACGCGGTGTATGGCCGCTCGTTTGCGCGCCTGCCCATCGTGCTCAACATCGTGCAGCTGCTCGGCTGGGGCACGTTTGAGCTGGTGATGATGCGCGACGCCACTGTCGCCATTGGCCGCCAGTCGGGCTCCATGGCTGCCAGCTATTGGCCGGTGCTGGCGACGCTGTTGTGGGGCGGCGTGATTACGCTGCTGATCAGCGGCTCGATGGTGCAGCTGGTGCGGCGCATTATTTCGCGTGTGGCGCTGCCGCTGGTGGTGCTGTCGCTGCTGTGGCTGTCGTGGCAATTTGTGGCGCTGGCGCAAACGCAGGGCCTGCAAGGGCTGTGGCAGCGGCGCGGCGAGGGCGGCATGGGCGTGATGTCGGCGCTGGATTTGGTAATTGCCATGCCGATGTCGTGGCTGCCGCTGGTGGCCGACTACGCGCGCCACGGCGTCAGCGGCAAGTCGGCGCTGCGCGGCACGTGGCTAGGTTTTGCGCTGGCCAATATGTGGTGCTACGCGCTGGGCGTGCTGATCGCCTTGGTGCTGCCCAGCCAAGACTTGGTCACCGCCTTGCTGCTGGCGCAAGGCGGGCTGATTGCGCTGTCGCTGATCTTGATTGACGAAGTCGATAACGCTTATGGCGACGCTTACTCTGGCGCAGTTTCAGCCCACGCGCTGCAGCCGCGTTGGAGCATTCGCCGCTGGGGCTTGGTGATGGCGCTGTCATGCACCCTGCTGGCGCTGGTATTGCCCATTCACAAGTTGGAGCCGTTTTTGCTGCTGCTCAGTTCGGTCTTTTTGCCACTGTTTGGCGTCATCTTGGGGCGCTTGGCGTTTATCGCCCCCGGCGCGCTGCGGCTGAATCCGGCGCAAACCGACCACCGTGCCCACGCCCTGCCCATCAGCCTGTGGCTGGGCGGCATCGCCTTTTATCACCTGGTGCCCAGCTTTGCCCCAGCGCTGGGCGCGGCGCTGCCGACGCTGGCGCTGTGCTTTGTGCTGGCCTACGCCACGCGGCCAGCCCTGCACCACTGACTGGCGCGCACAGCAAGAGCGTGCCGTTTATTTTTTTGGCTATCAAAATAGTAGCTGCAAGCGCTGGTATCTATTGGTATGTAGGCACATAACACTGTCAAATCGAATCAGGATAAGCGCTGTAAGCTCACTTTTTTAAGCAGCGGCAGGAACTTCACTGGTGACTGTCTGTCGGACCGGCACATGAATCCCCATGGTTTTCTTTTGAGGAGTGCTGTCCCTGTGCTGTCTTTGTCTCGCCGCCTGTCTCTGTCCTTTGTCGCCGTGGGCGTACTGGCCACCGCCCTGTTCAGCGCTCCAGCTCCCGCCGCTGCGGCGCCGGCGCCAAGTTTTGTCAGCATCCACGGCAATAAGGTCAACGTGCGCGAGAAGCCCAACACCCGCTCGGCCACGCTGTGGGAATTGGGCTCGGGCTACCCATTGCAGGTACGCCAGCGCAAGGGCAACTGGCTGCAGGTGCGCGATTTTGAGAGCACCTTGGGCTGGGTACACGCGCCGCTGACCAGCAAAAAAGCCCATCTCATCGTCACTGCCCCACAAGCCAACTTGCGCAACGGCCCTGGCACCAGCTACAAAAAAATTGGCCAGCTAGAGCAGCATGAAGTGGTACGCACCCTGAAAAAATCCGGCCGCTGGGCGCACGTCCAACGCGAAGGCGGCCAAAAAGGCTGGATCGCCCGCAGCTTGGCTTGGGGCTGGTAAATCGACAACAGCCACAAAAACGACAAAGGCGCCGTACAGGCCGCAGCTTAAGACGGCTGCAGAGCCTCATTTTTTGGCGCGCCAAGGTCTGTCAGCACTGCCAGATGGTGGGTGGGCTGGCCGTCGCTGTCGCGCACCAGTGACAGCGACAAACGCTGTAGGCCAACGCTGCCGTCTTGGCGGCGGTTAAGCAGCTCACCTTGCCAAAAATTGTCTTGGTACAAGGTGCGCCACATCTCGGCATAAAACGCCGGCGTTTGTTGGCCCGAGTTGAGCAGCTGGGGCTTGTGGCCCAAGCAGTCCATCAAGCTATAGCCGGTGATGCGGGTGAAGGCCGGGTTGACGTTGACGATGTAGTTGTCGGCATTGGTGATCAAGATGCCGTCATGGCTGTGCTGAAACACACTGGCAGCCAGCGCCTGATCGGCAGCGGCTTGCTTGTGTTGCGTGATGTCGATGTGCGTGCCGCTGATGTGCAGCGCCTCGTTGCGCGGCCCGCGTGCCACCAGCTTGCCCCGGGCGTGAATCCAAGCCCAATGGCCGCTTTTGTGGCGCATACGCAGCTCGCAGTCATAAATGTCTGTTTTACCCAAAAAATGGGCGTCTAGCAGGTCTTGCGCACGCACCCAGTCGTCGGCGTGTATCAGGCGGCGACAGGTTTCAAGGCTTAAGGGCTGCAACTCGCTCAGGCTGTAGCCCAGCATCTCGGCCCAGCGCTCATTGACGGTGATGGCGCCTGTCGGCGCCGTCAATTCCCATGTGCCAGCCGCCGTGCCCGAGAGGATGTTGGCCAAGCGCGCGTGCTCTTGCTTGAGCGCTGCAGCAGACTGCTGGAGCGCCTCGCCCGTTTGTTTTAAACGCCGCCGCCCCACCACCAAGGTGGCCACCAGCGCCATCAAAGCCAAGGCCGCCACCAGCAAGGCGCTGGCGCTGAGTCGGTAGCGTTGCCACATATCGGCCCAAGTAAATTCTGGCACCTTGTCAAACGGTGGTATGCGCAGCGTCTGCATGGCCGCTGCGACGCTGGAATAATCCGCCGGCACCGTAAAACCATGGATGCCTGCGGCCAGCACAGCCGGGTTATCAGGCTCTAGGCCCAGCAGCAGCGAGGCCATGCGCCGGCTGGTCGCCGGGTCGACATGGGGCAGCGCGACAAAGGGCCACTCGGGAAACAGTCGCGTCGAAGCGGCATAGGCAAAACCGGGGTGCGTCTGCGCCGCCATGACCACCAAGTGCGACACATCGATGGTTTGCTCGCGCCTCAGGCTCTCTAGCACTCCGCTGCGGATAAAGCCAGCGTCGGCCCGGCCATCGAGCACCGCTTGCAACACCAAGTCGTGGGGCTGGCCGGTTGTAATCAAGGTCAGCGCATCCAAAGCTATGCCCTGTTGCGCCAGCGCCTCGGCCTGCGCGGTGTAGCCACCCAAATACTGCGTGCCAGCCACCGCCACGCGCTGGCCACGCAGATCGCCCAGCGTCTGCAAATCGGTGCGCGAGTCCAGCCGCACCACCACCCCCGCTAACTGGGCGCTGGGGCTGCCGCTTTCTAGCGACACCAAAGTCGCCAAGGCGCCCGACAGTGGAGTGTGGGTGCGCAGGCGAATG
This sequence comes from Giesbergeria sp., assembly GCA_017988165.1. GTDB lineage: Bacteria > Pseudomonadota > Gammaproteobacteria > Burkholderiales > Burkholderiaceae_C > Simplicispira. The sequence continues at coordinate 4,222 of JAGNSH010000161.1, forward strand.
TAATGCACCGGGTTGGTGAAGACAAAGTCCAACTCATGCCTGTCCAGTGCCAGCTGCATTTCAGGCTGGCTCAGTATCTTCAGCACCAGCCGCTTGCCATGCAGATGCGCATTCAAGTGATCGACTATCGGCTGCCACTGGGCCTGCAGCACCGCTTTAGGCCGGTAAGCAAAAAACCCCAAATACAGCGTCTCCGGCTGCGCCGCCACACCAGGCTGCACCAAAGCGAGAAAAGCCAGCAACAACGCGGTAAATATCGAGCGGAACATATAGGCAACAACGATAAGGCAAAAAAAACCGCCACAGCCTGCGTGTTGGCAGAGTGTGGCGGTATCTTGAGTGGTGGAGCTGGCGGGAATTGAACCCGCGTCCGCAAGCCTTCTTCGGGCAGATCTACATGTTTAGCGGTCTGATTTGAGTCTCGCCTTCGTCATCGCGCAGTCGCACGCTATGCCGAACG
>JAGNSH010000041.1:0-11061 GCA_017988165.1 Giesbergeria sp.
TGATTGCCAAGCAGCCGCTGATGTTGACCAACCACGCCGAAACCTTCGACGTGATGATCAACGTACACGGCGGCGGCGAATCCGGCCAAGCCGGTGCAGCCCGCCACGGCATCACCCGCGCCCTGATCGACTACGATGCGACGCTCAAGCCCGCACTGAGCCAAGCTGGCTTTGTGACGCGCGATGCCCGCGAAGTGGAACGTAAAAAGGTCGGCTTGCACTCTGCTCGCCGCGCCAAGCAGTTCTCCAAGCGTTAATTCGCCCGATTACTGTCAGTTACTGTCAGTTGCTGTCAGTCAAAAAGCCGCCGCAAGTTTGCTTGCTGCGGCTTTTTTGTTGTGGGGCGTTTTGTCCAGCCCCAGCCCCCGATAAAAGCCCACACTCAAATTGTCGTCAAGGGCGTCGCTGCCCTACTGTTTGGATGCTTTGCAGTAGCATTCGGCACAGAACCCTGAATTGGAGAAGCCCCCATGAGCGCAGTTGCCGAAAACATCCCCACCCAAATGCCCGATCCCATCATCTTCACAGAGAGCGCGGCAGCCAAGGTGGCGGATTTGATTGCCGAGGAGGGCAACCCTGACCTGAAATTGCGCGTCTTCGTGCAAGGCGGCGGTTGTTCCGGCTTTCAGTACGGATTTACTTTTGATGAAATTACCAATGATGACGATACCGTCATGACCAAGAATGGCGTCTCGCTGCTGATTGATGCCATGAGCTTTCAGTACCTGGTGGGCGCCGAGATTGACTACAAAGAAGACTTGCAGGGTGCCCAGTTCGTCATTAAAAACCCCGGTGCCACGTCCACTTGCGGCTGCGGTTCTAGCTTTTCCTGAGCGATTGACCTAGCGTTTTTTCTTCTTACGCGGGGTAAATTGCCCCTAGCACACGGGCGCCTTGGGCGCCCGTGGCGCTTGGCAGGTTGCCCGGCGCGCCCAGTAGCGTTTGCCGTGCCAGCCAGGCAAAGGCGGCGGCTTCGACTTGTTGCGCTGGCAGGCCATAAGCGTCCGACGGCTGCACCACCACGCCGGGTAGCAAGGCTTGCAGGCGCTGCATCAAGTGCGTGTTGAAAGCGCCGCCGCCGCACACCGCTAGGTTTTTACTATTATTTCCATAGCTACTAACGCTTGCTGCACAAGCGCTAGCGGTCAATTCGGTCAATGTGGCTTGCACGTCTTGCGGCGCCGCATCGGGGTGGGCGCCCAGTTGTGCGTGCAGCCAGCCGGGGTTGAAAAGGTCGCGTCCGGTGCTTTTGGGTGGTGGTTGGTGCAAATAGGGCTCGGCCAAGCACTGCGCCAATAAGTTGGGCAACACCGCACCGCTGGCCGCCCATGCGCCGCTGCGGTCAAACGGCTGGCCAGTGTGGCGCTGGCACCAGTAATCCATCAGCGCATTGCCCGGCCCGCAGTCAAAGCCCAGCACCTGTGCGTCCATGCCCAGCACGCTCAGGTTAGAGATGCCACCAATGTTGAGCACCAGCATCCCCGCCTGCGGCTGTGCAAACACGTGCTGATGAAACGCTGGTACCAGCGGCGCGCCTTGGCCGCCGGCGGCGACGTCGCGGCTGCGAAAGTCAGCCACCACGGTGATGCCGGTCAGCTCGGCCAGCAAGGCTGGGTTGTTCAGTTGCAGTGTGTAGCCAGTGCCATCAAAGGCTTGCGGGCGGTGGCGCACCGTCTGGCCGTGGGCACCAATGGCGCGCACGGCGCTGGCTGCCACGCCGCTGTGGGCCAGCAGTGCTTGCACCGTCTCGGCGTACACGCGCACCAGCGCATTGGCAGCCAGCGCGGCGCGGTGCAATTCGTCAGTGCCCGGGGTGTTGAGTGCCAGCAGTTCTGCTCTTAATTCGGGAGCTAGTGGCGCAGACCAGTATTGGGCTACACGGCATTTTGACCCTGAAAAGTCGGCCAGCACTGCATCGACGCCGTCAAGCGAGGTGCCCGACATCAGGCCGATGTACAGCGCAGGCAGGACAGGCATGGCAGGCAGATGCGGCTGCAAGCGCGTGTCAGTCCGTCTTGGCTTGCTGGATCAGCTCGGCTGAGGCCAGTTGTGTGCGCATGGTGTTGGCCAAGCGGTTGAACTCGGGGCGCGCCGCTGCGGAGATGGGCGCGGCTGACTCGCTTTGCTGGGCGATGAGCATCGGGTCTTGCTGCTTGCCGTTGACGCGGAACTCAAAGTGCAGATGTGGCCCGGTGGCCCAGCCAGTGGCACCTACGGTGCCGACGGTTTGGCCTTGATCGATGGCTTGGTTGGTGCGCACGTCGATGCGACTGAGGTGGGCGTAGACGGTGACGTGCTGATTGCGGTGCTTGACGTAGACCACGTTGCCGTAGCCGTTTTGCACGCCGGCAAACTCGACCACGCCATCGCCCACGGTGCGCACGGCAGTGCCGCTGGGCGCTGCAAAGTCGGTGCCCAAGTGGGCGCGCCAAGTTTGCAAAATTGGGTGAAAGCGCATTTTGAAGCCGCTAGAAACGCGCGAAAACTCGACCGGCGAGGTCAGATAGGCGCGGCGCATATTTTGGCCGTCTAGCGTGTAGTAGGCGCCTTTGTCGCTGCGTGGCTCTTGGAACCAGACGGCTTGGTATGTCTTGCCGTTGTTGTGGAATTGGGCGCTGAGCACGCGCCCGCTGCGCAGCGGCTCGCCATCGGCTTCGAGGGTTTCGTAGACCACCGAGAAGCGATCGCCCTTGCGCAGTGCGCGGTGAAAGTCGATGTCGCCGGCAAACAGCTCGGCCACTTGGACGGCGACGGCATCGGGAATATTGGCGTCGTCGGTGGCGGCAAACAGCGAGCTGCGAATCGTGCCCCCTGCCAAGCGGCTTGACGTCGTCAGCGGTGCAGCCGTGATGTGCGAGACAAACTCGTCGCCAGATTTTTCAATCACCAAGCGCTGAAATTGGCCATCGTCCTCGTGTGCCCAGCGCGCGGTGATGCGTACCAAGCGGTGATCGTCGGTGGCTTCGGCGGAGATGATGCGCCCGGTGCGCCCGAGCAGGCTGCGCTGGGCGTTGCTGTCGCGGCGCAAAAAAGCGGCCGCAGCGGGGTCGGCAATGCCCATGCGCTGTAGCAGCGATTCGGCGGTGTCGCTGGCGCGAACCCGGCCAGAGCGATAGAGAGAAAAACCGGGGTGATCGATCAACTCGCTGAGGGTTTTGCCCGTGGCCAAGGACTCGACCGGCTGCTCAATCAGGCGCACTGGCAAGTCAACCGGATCGGGGCCAAACGAGGCGACGGCAAAAGCGCCGCCACCGCCGGTGAGTAAGACGGTGGCCAGTGCGGCGGTGATGCGTTTGGGGTGCTGCTGAATGCTGCGAGACAAGCGGCCAAGCAATGCGTTGCTTGCTGCGGTGAAACCGTATTTCAAAGTAAATCCCCAGGGTGAGCGTGTGTCCGTGGGGCACCGGGCTGGATCAGCACCAAATACTTCGGATCGCACAAACTGTCAGGATGCAGCCGTTCGGGCCGTTGGATTGGGCCGAAATGGCGGTCATACGTAGAATCCGCCACTGCAATGTGGCCCGAATTATAGCCAGCGAAACGCTTTAGACCCCCATGGAAACCCTTATGAATCAAGAATTTGTTACACCTTTAGCGGTGTCCGGCGATGTAGGACGGGCGCTTGAAATTTCGTTGCGCGGTGTCCAAGAATTGCTGCCGCAAGACGAGTGGGCCAAAAAATTGGCGCGTTCGCAGGCCAGTGGCCAGCCGCTGCGCATCAAGCTCGGCCTAGACCCGACCGCGCCCGATATCCACATCGGCCACACCGTGGTGCTGAACAAAATGCGCCAGTTGCAAGACCTTGGCCATACGGTAATTTTTTTGATTGGCGACTTCACCAGCCTGATTGGCGACCCGTCCGGGCGCAACAACACGCGCCCGCCGCTGACGCCAGCGCAAATCAAGCACAACGCCGAAACCTATTACCAGCAGGCCAGTTTGGTGCTGGACCCGGCGCGCACTGAGATTCGCTACAACAGCGAGTGGTGCGAGCCGCTGGGCGCGACCGGCATGATCCAACTGGCGGCCAAATACACCGTGGCGCGGATGATGGAGCGCAACGATTTTCACGACCGCTTTAAGGCCGGCACGCCGATTGCCGTACACGAGTTTTTGTACCCGCTGATGCAAGGTTACGACTCGGTGGCGCTCAAGGCCGACTTGGAGCTGGGCGGCACCGACCAAAAATTCAACCTGCTGATGGGGCGCCACTTGCAGCAGGAATACGGCCAAGAGCCCCAATGCGTGCTGACCATGCCGCTGCTGGTCGGGCTGGACGGCGTCGAGAAAATGTCCAAGTCGAAAAACAACTACATCGGCATCACCGAAGACGCCAACACCATGTTTGCCAAGGTGCTGTCCATTTCGGACACGCTGATGTGGGACTGGTACACGCTGCTGTCGTTTAAGAGCTTGGCCGAGATTGCCGCGCTCAAGGGCGAAATTGCCGCCGGGCGCAACCCCAAAGACGCCAAAGTGGCGCTGGCCAAAGAAATCACCACGCGCTTTCACAGCGCAGCGGCTGCCGACGCCGCCGAGCAAGACTTTATCAACCGCAGCAAAGGCGGCGCGCCCGATGAGATGGCCGAGGTGGCGCTGTCCGGCGCGCCGCTGGGCATTGGCGCCGTTTTGAAGCAGGCCAACTTGGCACCTTCGACCAGCGAGGCCAATCGCTTGATAGACGGCGGCGGTGTGCGTGTCGATGGCGGCGTGGTCAGCGACAAGGGATTGAAGCTGGGCGCTGGCACCTATGTGGTGCAAGTGGGCAAGCGCAAATTTGCCCGCGTCACGCTGGCATAAGTTGACATAAAAAGAGTATTTTTTATGAAGCCCCTCGACATCCTCATCATGGCCGCTGGCAAAGGCACGCGGATGCACAGCCATCTGCCCAAAGTGTTGCAGCGCTTGGCCGGGCGGCCACTGCTGCAGCACGTGCTCGACCAAGCGGCGCAGTTGCAGGCGCGCAGCGCCATCGTTATTACCGGCCACGGTGCTACAGAAGTAGAAGCTACTAGCGCAGGCTGGATAAGGGCTACAGGCCAATTTGACCTTAAATTTGCCCGCCAAGAGCCGCAGTTGGGCACCGGCCACGCGGTGCAGCAAGCGCTGCCGCAGCTGCGCACCGATGGCACGGTGGTGGTGCTGTCGGGTGACGTGCCCTTGACCCAGTCCGAGACCCTGCGCGCGCTGATTGCCGCATCTGAAGCCGTACCCGGCGGCGCGCTGGCGCTGCTGACGGTGACGCTGCCCGAGCCGAGCGGTTATGGCCGCATCGTGCGCAATGCGCAGGGCGCAGTGCAAGGCATCGTCGAGCACAAAGACGCCAGCACCGCGCAGCGTGCCATCACCGAGGTCTACAGCGGCATCTTGGCCGTGCCGGCGCGCCTGTTGGCGCCGTGGCTGGCGCGCCTGACCAACCACAACGCCCAAGGCGAGTACTACCTGACCGACATCGTCGCCATGGCGGTGCAAGACGGCGTGCCAGTGCTGGCGCACCGCATTGACGACGCGCTGCAAGTGGCCGGCGTCAACAGCCCGGTGCAACTGGCCGAGCTCGAGCGCGCCCACCAACTGCGCCAAGCCCACGCGCTGATGGAGCAAGGCGTGCGCCTCGCTGACCCCGCGCGCTTTGACGTGCGCGACGACACGCGCAGCGGCGTGCGCGGCGAACTGGTGTGCGCTCAGGACGTGGAAATCGACGTCGGCTGCGTCTTCACCGGCCGCGTTGAGCTGGGGGACGGCGTACACATTGGCGCGCACTGCTGCATTGCCAACGCCACGATTGGCGCTGGCGCGGTGATTCACCCCTACACCCACATCGACGGCGAACAAGCCGGTGTGACGGTGGGCGCAGGCGCGTTGATTGGCCCGTTTGCCCGCCTGCGCCCGGGCGCACATTTGGGGCGCGAGGTGCATATCGGTAACTTTGTTGAAATCAAAAACTCCACGCTGGCCGACGGTGCCAAGGCCAACCATTTGGCCTATGTCGGCGACGCCGCGCTGGGCGAGCGCGTTAACTACGGCGCCGGCAGCATCACCGCCAATTACGACGGTGCCAACAAACACCGCACGGTGATTGAGGCCGAGGCCCACATTGGCAGCAATTGCGTATTGGTAGCGCCGGTGACGATTGGCGCGGGTGCCACGGTGGGCGCCGGCTCCACCATCACCAAAACCGTGCCAGCGGGCGCACTGGGTGTGGCGCGTGGCAAGCAAATGCTGCTGGCAAATTGGGCACGGCCCACCAAACAGCCCAAGCCATGACAGAGGAAAATTCTGAGTCACAGCTAACGCAACTGCGCGCCCAACTGGCTGCGCGCGAGTGCGAGCTGGCTGCGCTGCACGCGGCGCAAGACGAGTTTTTGCGCGCTGTCTCGCACGACCTGCGCGCGCCGCTGCGCCACATCACCTCCTACGGCCCGCTGGTGGCCGAACTGCTGCACGACGCTGGCCTGCAAGGCGAGGCGCTGCAAGAGGCGCAAGAATTTTTGGCGACCATGGATCAATCCGCCCGGCGCATGGGCCGCATGCTGGACGGCCTGCTGGCGCTGTCGCGCATTGCCCGCGCGCCGCTACAGTGCCAGCCGGTGGCGCTGGCGGCGCTGGTGCATGAGGTGCAAACCGCGCTGGTGGCCCAAGCTCAAACCCAAGGCCGTGCGGTGCAATGGCATATCGCGGTCGACCTGCCCAGCCTGTGGGGCGACGCCGCGCTGCTGCGCCAACTGCTGGCCGAGTTGCTGGGCAACGCGCTCAAATTCACCCGGGGGCGGGAACCTGCGCACATCGCCGTCACTGCCGAGCGCCACAGCGACACCGGCCTGACGCTGCGGGTGCAAGACAACGGCGCGGGTTTTAACCCGGCGCAATCGGCAGGCTTGTTTGGCGTGTTTCAGCGCCTGCACCGCGAGAGCGAATTTGATGGCGTGGGCACCGGCTTGGCCGCCGTGCGTGCCATCGCCCAGCGCCACGGCGGCGAGGTCAGTGCGACGGCCGTGCTGGGCGTGGGCTGCACGGTCAGTGTGCGATTTGCAGCTGACCATCTCCCGCCAGCTTGAACACCCGCACCACCTCGGCCAAGGCGCGGGCTTGGTGTTGCAGGCTGTCGGCAGCGGCGGCGCTTTCTTCGACCAGTGCGGCGTTTTGCTGGGTGACTTGGTCCAGCTGCGTCACCGCCTCGCCGACGTGACCGATGCCGGTGGCCTGCTCGATGCTGGCACTCGATAACTCGCCAATCAGCTGGCTGACGCGGTGTACCTGGTCGACGATTTCGGCCATTGATGCGCCGGCATCGTTGACTTGGCGCGTACCGGCATCGACTTTGCCCACGCTGGCGTCAATCAACTGCTTGATTTCTTTGGCCGCTTGCGCCGAGCGCCCTGCTAGGTTGCGCACTTCAGACGCCACCACGGCAAAACCGCGCCCCTGCTCGCCCGCGCGCGCCGCTTCCACGGCGGCGTTGAGCGCCAAGATGTTGGTCTGAAAAGCAATGCCGTCGATGACGCCGATGATGTCGGCAATGTGGCGTGACGAGGCGGCAATCTCGTGCATGGTGTTGACTACCGTGCCCACAGCTTGGCCGCCGTGCACAGCAGCGGCGGCGGCGCTGCTGGCCAACTGATTGGCTTGGCCAGCGGTGGCGGCGCTGATTTTGACGGTGCTGGCCAGTTGCTCCATCGAGGCGGCGGTTTGCTGCAAGTTGCTGGCTTGCTCTTCGGTGCGCTGGCTCAGGTCGGCATTGCCAAGGGCAATTTGCGATGAGCCGGTGGCAATGTTGTCACTGCCCGTGCGCACTTGGCTGACGATGTGGGCCAAGCTGGCCTGCATTGCGTCCAGCGAGGCCAGCACGCTGTTGGCCGGTGCGCTGTCTGCGCGGCTGATGCGGCTCAAGTCGCCCTCGGCCACGCGCTGGGCAATGGCGCGCAGCTGGGCCGGCTCGGCGCCGAGCGCGCGCAGCAGGTTGCGGGCCATCAACACGCCGGCTGCAATCGCCGCCAGCAAGGCCAGCAAGCCGCTGGCAATCAGGCCATTGCGCTGCTGCACAAAGGCGGCATCGGCAGCGGTCAGCATCTCGGCGGCGCGCTTGGCGGTCAGGTCTTGGTATTCGTTGGTGGCGCTGATCAGCGCGGCCAGCAGCGGGCGGCACTCTTCGTTGATGCTGATGCTGGCATTTTCACGGTCACCTTGGCTGGCCAAATCGACAATACGCAAGGCCACGGGTCGGTACTCGGTCTCAATTTTGTCGATTTTTGCCACCACAGCGCGTACCGCTTCAGGCACGTCGCGGCTCTCATGGATCAGTTTTTTCAGCGTGGCCAAGCTCTGCTGTACGTCTGCGTCGGCGCGTACGGCTTCGGCCTTGATGGCGTCCATCTCGCTTTGCTGGATGGCAAACACAATATCGCGGGCTGCAATGGCGCGCCGGTCGACGGCGGTGCGCACTTTGGCCACTTCCAGCGCACGCGCATTGATGCCGTCAACAAAATTGGCAAAGCGCAAATCGGACTCGCCCAATGCCTTGACTGAAAAGCCAGCCACGGCCAAAACCAAGGCGGCCAATGCGCCAAAGGCCCACGTTAATTTGCCGCGAACGGTCATCGGTGTTGCAGAGGTCATAAAGGTGTTTTTTGTACAGGAAAAATATCCGGTGGCAGCATGGATGCCATGTTTGGCCGACTGTTCGCGCTGAGGTCAAAAAAGTAAAATTTCTTTGAAAAATCAAACACGTAAAGCCTTGCAAATTTTACGCTTTAGCAAAATTTATCGATTTTTTCGACCACCCCTCCTGCTTAGAAAGCCCGCCATGACCGAAGCCTCCCACATCGTTTGTCCGCACTGCCACACCACCAACCGTGTGCAGGTGGCCCAATTGCACGACGCGCCCGACTGCGGCAGTTGCCACCAGCCGCTGTTTGTCGGCGCGCCGCTCGAACTCGACGCCAGCAGCTTTGCCAAACACGTGCAGCGCAACCACATTCCAGTGCTGGTCGATTTTTGGGCGCCGTGGTGCGGCCCATGCCGCCAAATGGCACCGGCCTATGCCCAGGCCGCCAGCCAGTTAGAGCCGCAAATGCGCCTGGCCAAGCTCGATACCGAAGCGCATCCACAGCTGGCCGCGCCTTTTAATATCCGCAGCATTCCAACGATGGTGCTGTTCAAGGGCGGCAAAGAAGCCGCGCGCATTTCGGGCGCACTCAGTGCCGCTGACATCGTGCGCTGGGTGCAGTCGGTGCCGGCTTGATCGGCGCGGGCGGCTGTTTACGCCTCGGACGTTGGCGCCGCCGCCAACCACGCCGCCACCGCCTTGACCCGCGCGGCGTGGATCATTTCACCCACTTTTGGCCCGCTAACGCCCGCCGATGCTGCGTTAGCAGCTATCAAATTGGTAGCAACCGACTGCACGGCCTCCAGCGCCGCGCCCAGCCGCTGGCGCTGCGGGTAGCTTGATTCCTCCAGCCCCAGCCGGCCGCGCGCATCGCACTCACAGGCCAGCAAGATGTCGGCAAACCGCTCGGGCTTGCGGATGGCGTCGCAGCGCTCCAGCAGCCGCACCAGCGCCGCCGCGCCCAATTCGCCGCTGCGGTGGATGTTGCCGTGCTCACGCGCCACCACGTCGGCGGTTTCGCGGCAGTCGGTCGGCACGCGCAGGCGCGCGGCCAAGCCTTTGAGCAACTGCGCGCTGCGCTCCTCGTGGCCAATGTGGCGCGGCAGCACGTGCGCCGGCGTGGTGGCCTTGCCCAAGTCGTGCGTCAGGCAGGCAAAGCGCACCGCCAGCGGCGCATTCAGGCGCGCGGCCATGTCCAGCACCAGCAGCAGGTGCGCGCCGGTGCAAATTTCGGGGTGGTATTCGGCGCGCTGGGGCACGCCCCACAGGCGCTCGACCTCGGGCAGCACCACCGCCAACGCACCGCAATCGCGCAGCACCGTCAGCATCCGCGACGGCGCTTCTTCCATCAGCCCGCGTGAGAGTTCTTGCCAGACGCGCTCGGCGACCAAATGGTCGGCCTCGCCGTGCGCCACCATTTCGCGCATCAGTTGCAGCGTTTCGGGCGCGATAGAAAAATCGGTAAACCGCGCCGCAAACCGTGCCACGCGCAGGATGCGCACCGGGTCTTCGCGAAACGCATCGGTCACATGGCGCAAAACGCGCTGTTGCAGGTCGCGCTGGCCGTTATAAGGGTCAAAAACGGCTCCAGACCTTGCCCAGTCTGCGCTAGCAGCTATCGCATTGATAGTGAGATCGCGCCGTGCCAAGTCTTCTTCCAGCGTCACCTCGGGCGAGGTTTGCACCACAAACCCCCGGTAGCCGCGCCCGCTTTTGCGCTCGGTGCGCGCCAGCGCGTATTCCTCACGCGTTTTGGGGTGCAGAAACACCGGAAAATCGCGCCCCACCGGCAGATAGCCCTGCGCTGCCATTTGCTCGGGCGTGGCGCCCACCACCACCCAGTCGCGGTCACTGACCGGACGCCCCAAAAGGCAGTCGCGCACTGCGCCGCCGACGATATAAATTTTCATGCGCTCGAGTGTAGGGTTTGGATAAAAGCGTTTTAATCGGCCCATGCATACCACCGCCCTCGTTCTTTTCTCTGGTGGGCAGGACTCCACCACCTGCCTGGCCCACGCCTTAGAGCGCTATGAGCGCGTTGAAACCCTGGGGTTTGACTACGGTCAGCGCCACAGCGTGGAGATGCAGGCGCGCACCGTGGTGCTGGCGCAAATGCGCGAGCGCTTTCCCAACTGGACGCCGTTTTTGGGCCAAGACCATGTGCTCAGTCTGGACGTGCTGCGCCAGATCGGCGGCTCCTCGCTGACCGAAGACACCGCCATCGCCCTGCAAGCCGACGGCCTGCCCAACACCTTTGTGCCCGGGCGCAATTTGCTGTTTTTGACGCTGGCCGGCGCGCTGGCCTACCGGCGTGGCTTGCAGGTGCTGGTGACGGGCGTGTGCGAGACCGATTTTTCGGGCTACCCCGACTGCCGCGACGACACCATGAAGGCCATGCAAGTGGCGCTGAACCTGGGGCTGGCGCAGCGCCTGCGCATTGAAACGCCGCTGATGTGGAT
>JAGNSH010000041.1:11161-13744 GCA_017988165.1 Giesbergeria sp.
GGCCAGACCACGCCGTTGTCGTTCAGGATGGTGTCCAGCGGCAAGTCGTGCTCTTCGGGACTGAAGTCATCTAAATAAGCATTGGTGTAACCCAAGCCCACCGTAAACGGGCGCGGCTGCAAGGTGGCCAAGGTGCGGTCGTAAAAGCCGCCGCCGTAGCCCAGCCGGTAGCCACCAGCGGCGTAACCAACGCAGGGGACAAACAACAGCGTTGGCACGATGAGTTCGGTGTCCTTGGGTTTGGGGATGCCGTAGGCGTCGTCTTCCATCTCGCAGCCGGGGTACCAGGCGTGGAAGGTCATGGTTTTGTGCTGTTTGTTGACCACTGGCAGGCCAATGCGGCGCGGTTGCGGCTCGTCCAGCAGTTCGCCGTCTTCTTTCCAGCGGTGCAGCGCGGGCAGGGGGTCAAACTCGCCCTTGATGGGCCAATAGGCGCCAATCACCGTATCAGGGCGGTGTATCAGCCAAATGCGCAGCACCTGCTGCAAAAGGTCGCCGCGCGCTAGGCGATCGGGCAGGTTGAGGCGCTGTTGCACCAGTGCTTTACGCAGGGCTGCTTTGTCCATCCGATAATTCCCTTATGCAATTGCTCAAAATTTTGACACCACTGGCGGCCTGTGCCGCACTCGCCGCTACCGCTTTTCCTAGCTTGGCCCAGCAGGCCACACTGGCTGCAACGCCTTCTGCGGCGCAAATCCAAGGCGATGCCGCTTTGGTCGAGATGCAGCAGGCGTTTCGCAAGTCTGACCGCAAAAGACTGACCGCTTTGCTGCCTGAAGCACGCGGCCACGCGCTGGAGCCGTGGGCAGCGTACTGGGAACTGCGCGCGCGCCTAGACGAAGCCAGCGACGCCGAAGTATCCGCCTTCTTGCAGCGCTACGCCGGCAGTTACCAAGAAGACAGACTGCGCAACGACTGGCTGCTGCTGCTGGGCCAGCGGCGCGATTGGAAGCGTTTTGCCGATCAGCACCCGCACTACCGGATGTCTGACGACCGTGAAGTGCAGTGCTACGCCCTGACGATTGAGCACATGAGCGCCCCCATGCCCGCCGCCGCCATCGAGCAAGTGCGCAGCAACTGGTATGGCCAGCGCAACGCTGATGACGGCTGCACCCACGCCGCCAGCGAGCTGTTTGCCACACGCCAATTGGCGCCGCTGGACGTGTGGCGCAAAGCGCGTTTGGCGGTCGAGGCCAACCGTATGCGCGCCGCGCGTGACGCCGTCACCATCGTCGCGCCCGAGGCGCTGGCCCAAGTGGCCGAGCTGGGCAGCAATCCGCAGAAATTTTTGCGCAGCCGCGCCACCGCGCCGACGCGCCAGCGCCAAGAGTTGATGGTGCTGGGCCTGATCCGCTTGGCCAGCAGCGACCCCGACAGCGCCGCCGAAATGTTGGAAAACAAATGGGGCGTGCAACTGACGCCTGAGGAGCGCAACTGGACGTGGGGCGCTATTGGCAAGCAGGCGGCGTTTCGCCTGTCGCCTGCGGCCATGGGTTACTTCAACAAAGTCGCCAAAGACCACGACTTGAACGATGATTTGCTCGGCTGGAAAGCCCGCACCGCACTGCGCGCCGGCGACTGGAAGGCCGTACACAAAGCCATCGACGCCATGAGCGCCCAAAGCCGCAGCGACAGCACTTGGGTGTATTGGAAGGCGCGTGCGTTATTGAAAAACCAGCCCAATGAAGCCCAGCGCGCCCAAGCGCAGCAACTGCTGCAAAGCATTGCCAGCACACGCGGCTTTTATGAGCAGTTGGCACTGGAAGACTTGGGCCAGCACATCACCGTGCCGCCAGCGCCGGCGCCGCTGACCGCGCAAGAAAAAGCCCAAGCCAGCGCCAACATTGCATTGAATCGGGCGCTGTACGCCATTTTTATCGGCCTGCGCAGCGAAGGCGTGCGCGAGTGGAACTACGCCACCAACCTGCACAGCCCCGGTGGCATGGCCGAGCGCGACTTGCTGGCCGCCGCCGACTTTGCCTGCCAGCGCGAAGTGTGGGACCGCTGCATCAACACCAGCGAGCGCACCACCACGCTGGTCGATTACGCGCAGCGCTTTCCGATGCCGTTCCAAAACTCGGTGGTGGCGCGCAGCCAAGCCATTGGTTTAGATCCGGCGTATGTCTACGGCCTGATTCGCCAAGAAAGCCGCTTCATCATGGACGCGCGCTCGGGCGTCGGCGCCTCGGGCCTGATGCAGGTGATGCCGGCGACGGCGCGTTGGACTGCCAAAAAAATCGGCCTCAACAGCTTTACGCCAGCGCAAATCAACGAGCGCGATACCAACATCACCATTGGCACCGCCTACCTCAAGCTGGCGCTGGACGACTTTGCCGGCTCGATGCCGATGGCCGCCGCCGCCTACAACGCTGGCCCCGGGCGCCCGCGCAAATGGCGCGAAGGCCCGGTGCTGGACGCCGCCATCTGGGCCGAAAACGTGCCGTTCAGCGAGACACGCGACTACGTCAAAAAAGTGCTCTCCAACACCACCAACTACGCCGCCGTGTTGACCGGCCAGCCCCAGTCGCTCAAAAGCCGCTTGGGCTTGGTCGGCCCGCGCGATGCGGTAGAGCCCGAGTCGAA
>JAGNSH010000042.1 GCA_017988165.1 Giesbergeria sp.
GTGCTGGTGGCCACCGACGTGGCCGCGCGCGGGCTGGACATTGCCGACTTGGCAGCCGTCATCAACGTCGATGTGACGCCCGACTCGGAAATCCACATCCACCGCATTGGCCGCACGGGCCGGGGCGACGCCCAAGGGCTGGCGCTCAACTTGGTCAGCATGGACGAGATGGGCAGCGTCGGCAAAATTGAAGTGCTGCAAAAGCGCGAATCGCAGTGGAGCTTGGTCAGCGAATTGACCCCTGCGGGCGGCGAGCCACTGGTGCCGCCGATGGCCACCATCCAAATCATTGGCGGACGCAAAGAAAAAATCCGCGCCGGCGACGTGCTGGGCGCACTCACTGGCGACATGGGCTACGTGCGCGAGCAGGTCGGCAAAATCAACGTCAACGAGTTCTCCACCTACGTCGCCGTGGCCCGCGAGATTGCGCCGCAGGTGGTGCAGCGCTTGAACGCCGGCCGCGTCAAAGGCAAAAGCGTCAAAGCGCGCTTGGTGGCCGACGACGACATGGATTAATGGCGCCTTATGACCCCGCCCAGCGACACCGCCCGCCCCGCCCTCCACCCTTGGTTGACCCCACGCAACTTGCTGTGGGCCTCCATCGTGGTGGCCGTCATCACCATCGGGCTGAAAACGCTGGCGTGGTACGTCACCGGCTCGGTCGGCCTGTTGTCGGACGCGATGGAGTCCTTCGTCAACTTGGCCAGCGCCGTGTTTGCGTTGAGCATGGTGACGGTGGCGCAAATGCCTGCCGACGACAACCACCCCTACGGCCACCACAAGGCGGAGTATTTTTCGTCCGCCTTTGAAGGACTGCTGATTGCCGGCGTCTCGATGGCCATCTTGTGGGCCGCCGTGCAGCGGCTGTTTGACCCGCAGCCGCTGCAGCAGTTGGGCTGGGGCTTGGGGCTGTCGGTGCTCAGTTCGGTATTTAACGGCGTGCTGGCGTGGGTGATGCTGCGCGCCGCGCGGGTGCACCGCTCGATTGCGCTCGAAGCCGACGCGCGCCACCTGTTTACCGATGTCTGGACCTCAGTCGGTGTGCTGGTGGGCTTGGTTGGCGTGTTGCTGACTGGCTGGCTGTGGCTGGACGCCGTCGCCGCCATTTTCGTGGCGCTGAACATTTTGAAAGAAGGCGCGCAGTTGGTTTGGCGCTCCTCGCAAGGGCTGATGGACGAAGCCGTCGAACCTGAAGTGCAAGCCACCATCGAGGCCACGCTGCAGCGCTTTCTCGCCACCCAAGCGCACGGCAGTTGCGTGCGCTTTGACCACGTCACCACGCGCCGCGCCGGCCAGCGCCAGTTTGTCGATTTGCACCTGCACCTACCGTCCGATTGGACTTTGCGCCACGCCGCCGAACTGCGCGGCCAAGTCGAACGCGCGCTGATGGAGGCCGTGCCCGGCCTGCGCACCACCATCGAGCTGCTGCCCTGCGATGTCGAAGCCTATTTAGACCCCGTCAAGGAAGAAAAAAAGTGATTTGCCTATTGCAGCGCGTGCGCGAGGCGCGTGTCGAAGTGGACGGCGCCACCCTCGGCGCGATTGGCCCCGGCCTGCTGGTGCTGGTCTGTGCCGAGCGCGGCGACACCGAGTTGGAGGCCGACAAGCTGCTGGCCAAACTGCTCAAGCTGCGCATCTTCAACGACCAGGCGGGCAAGATGAACCGCAGCGTGCAAGACGTGGCCGGCGGCCTGCTGCTGGTCAGCCAGTTCACGCTGGCAGCGGATGTGAGCGGTGGCAACCGCCCCAGCTTCACCCAAGCCGCCGCGCCCGATGAAGGTCGGCGTTTGTACGACTACCTCGTCACCCGCGCCCGCGCGGCGCACCCCGAGGTCGCCACTGGCCAATTTGCTGCGGATATGCAGGTGTACTTGGTCAATGACGGCCCGGTGACGGTGCCGCTGCGCATGGCACCCTCCAGCGCCGGTTTTTAGCAGCCGCTGAAATCGGGCTTTCGCTTTTGCATGAAGGCAGTGAAGGCTTCGCGGGCGGCGGGCTCGGTCAGCATACGGGCGAAGATGGCGCCCTCTTCGCCTAGGCGCTGCAACACCGGTTCGACCAAGCCTTGCTTCATCAGGCGCTTGGTGGCTAGCAGCGAAGCCAGCGGTTTGGCGGCCAGTTTGCGCGCTTGGGCTTGGGCGATGGCGTTGCACTCGGTCGGCGGCACCACGCGGTTGACCAAGCCAACTTCTAGCGCAGCTTCGGCCATAAAGGGTTCGCCCAACAGCAGCGCTTCGGCGGCGCGGTGGTAGCCCAGCAGGCGCGGCACCAGCAGGCTGGACGCCGCCTCGGGGCACAGGCCCAAGTTGACAAATGGCAGCGAAAACGCCGCGTTGTCACCGGCATAGACCAAGTCGCAGTGCAGCAGCATGGTGGTGCCGATGCCCACTGCCGGGCCGCACACCGCCGCCACCAAGGGCTTGGGGAAGGCGGCGAGGGTGCGCAAAAAGCGGTACACCGGCGACGACTGGTCGGTGGGCGGATGCGCCAAAAAGTCGGCAATGTCGTTGCCAGCGCTGAACACCGCCACATCGCCTTGCAGCAGCACGGTGCGCACGGCGCTATCGGCTTGGGCTTGCTCTAGCGCATCGGCCAAAGCCGAATACATGGCACTGGTGAGCGAGTTTTTCTTGTCCACCCGGTTCAGCGTCAGGGTGGTGACGCCGGCTTCGGTGTGTACCAAGATGTCTTGGGTTGCAGGGGGTGTAGAGGTACTCATAGCGCGCTATTACACCGCTTCAAAGATACCGGCTGCGCCTTGGCCCATGCCGATGCACATGGTCACCATGCCGTATTTGAGTTTGTTGCGTTTGAGCGCATGCACCACCGTGGCGGCGCGGATAGCGCCCGTGGCGCCCAGCGGGTGGCCCAAGGCAATAGCGCCGCCCATCGGGTTGACCTTGGCGGGGTCTATGCCCAGCGTTTGCATGACAGCCAGCGACTGCGCGGCAAAGGCTTCGTTCAGCTCAAACCAGTCGATGTCGTTTTGGCTCAAGCCGGCGTTGCGCAGCGCTGCCGGAATGGCCTCGATAGGGCCAATGCCCATGATGTGCGGTGGCACGCCACGGCTGGCAAAGCTCACAAAGCGCGCCAGCGGGGTCAGGCCAAAGCGCTGCACCGCCGCGCCGCTGGCCAAAATCAGCGCACCAGCGCCGTCGCTGGTCTGCGAGCTGTTGCCCGCTGTGACCGAGCCGCGTGCGGCAAACACCGTGCGCAGCTTGCCCAGGCCTTCAATCGAGGTGTCGGCGCGCGGGCCTTCGTCCAAGCTGACGGTGCGGGTTTTGGCGATGGCATCACCGTTGGCCAAATTGGCGCTGCGGTCGGTGACTTCAATCGGCGTGATTTCGTCGGCAAAGTAGCCCGCCTGTTGCGCGGCCAAGGCTTTTTGGTGCGATTGCAGGGCAAAGGCGTCCTGCGCGTCGCGCGAGACTTGCCACTGCTGCGCCACTTTTTCTGCCGTCAGGCCCATGCCGTAGGCAATGCCGACGTCGCCTTCACGCTCAAAAATGCTGGGCGAGAGGCTGGGGCTGTTGCCCATCATCGGCACCATGCTCATGCTTTCGACACCGGCGGCAACCATCACATCGGCCTCGCCGACGCGGATGCGGTCGGCGGCCATTTGCACTGCTGACAGGCCCGAGGCGCAAAAGCGGTTGACGGTGATGCCGCCGACGCTGGTGGGCAGCCCGGCCAGCACGGCACCAATGCGCGCCACGTTCAGGCCCTGCTGCGCCTCAGGGATGGCGCAGCCGCAAATGATGTCTTCAATCGCTGCTGGGTCGAGGTTGGGCACCTGGGCGACGGCGGCTCTCAAAATGGTGGCCAGCAGGTCGTCTGGGCGGGTGTTGCGGAAAAAGCCCCGGTGCGAGCGCCCGATGGGCGTGCGGGTGGCGGCAACGATGTAGGCGTCTTGAATTTGTTTCATAAAAAAATCCTGTGTTCGGTGTGGTGCTTAGTTGCGCACCGGTTTGCCCGTGGACAACATCCCCAAAATGCGCTCTTGCGTCTTGGGATGCACGATGAGGGCGCAAAACGCTTTGCGCTCCAGCGTCATCAGGTATTCCTCGCTGACCAGCGTGCCCGCGTCGACGTCGCCGCCGCAGACCACTTCGGCAATCAGGCTGGCAATGTGAAAGTCGTGCGCGCTGATAAAGCCGCCGTCGCGCATATTGACCAGCGAGCCCTTCATGGTGGCAATGCCGCTGCGCCCGGCGACCGGGAACAAGCGCTTGTGCGGTGCGCGCCAGCCGCCCGTCGCCATGGCGCGGGCTTCATTGAGGGCGACAAACAGCAGCTCGTCTTTGTGCGGCACAACGATGTCCGAGTCGAGCAAATAGCCCAACTGGCGCGAGTCGATGGCGCTCATGCCGACCTTGGCCATGGCCGCAGCCGTGAAGCCTTCGGTCAGGAACGGCAGCAGGTCTTTGCCGGTAGAGGTGGCGGCGTTTTCGGCGGCGCGGCGGGCAATGTAGGTCAGGCCACCAGCGCCGGGCACCAAGCCCACGCCGACTTCGACCAGACCGACATAGCTCTCCATGTGCGCTACGCGGCGCGCTGAATGCACGGCCAGCTCGCAGCCACCGCCCAGCGCCAGCCCACGGATGGCCGAAACCACCGGCACGCCGGCGTAACGGATGCGCAGCATGGCGTTTTGCAACTCGTGCTCGGCACCTTCGATGGCGCTGACGCCAGCGACCATAAAGGCCGGCAGCATGGCTTGCAAGTCGGCACCGGCGCTGAACGGCTCGTTGCCCGACCAGATGACCATGGCGGCAAAGTCTTTCTCGGCCAGCTCCACGCCTTGCACCAAGCCGTCGGCCACGTCGGGGCTGATGGCGTGCATTTTGGTTTTGATGCTGGCAATCAGCACCCCGCTGCCGGCTGCGCGGTCAGCGCCGTCCAGCGTCCACAGGCGGATGGCGTCGTCCTCGTGCAGCGTGGTGCCGGCGGTGGTGAAGTCGGGCAGTGACTCGCCCAGCAGTTTTTCAGGAAAATACTGCTTTTCGTAGACTGGCAGTGCGCGGCGTGCTACAAATTTGTTAGCAGAAGCGCTCCATGAACCCGCTGCGGTGTGTACGCCACCGGCCTCGGCCACGGGGCCGTTAAACACCCAGTCGGGCAGTGGCGTGTTGCACAGCGCTTTGCCCGCGCTGATGTCTTCTTGCACCATGCGCGCCACGTCCAGCCAGCCAGCGTCTTGCCACAGCTCAAACGGGCCTTGCTGCATACCAAAGCCCCAGCGCATGGCTTGATCAACGTCGCGGGCGTTGTCGGCAATGCTGCCCAAGTGCAGCGCAGCGTAATGAAAGCTGTTGCGCAAAATGGCCCACAAAAACTGGCCCTGCGCGCCTTCGGCATTGCGCAGCAGTTGCAGGCGCTCGGCGGCGGGTTTTTTCAGCATCCGGCCATAGACCTCGTCGGCCTTTTGACCGCCGGGCACGTATTCCTCGCCCTCCAGGTCAAAGCGCAGCACATCGCGGCCGACTTTTTTGAAGAAACCGGCCTTGGTTTTTTGTCCCAACTGGCCCAGTTCCAACAGCTTTTTGACCACGGCGGGGGTGCCATAGCTGCCGTAAAACGGATCGCTGCTGGCGTCCAAGTTGTCTTGCAGCGTCTTGATGACGTGCGCCATGGTGTCCAAACCGACCACGTCGGCGGTGCGGAAGGTGCCGCTGGAAGCGCGCCCCAGCTTTTTGCCGGTCAGGTCGTCGACCACGTCGTAGGTCAGGCCAAAGTTGTCGGCCTCGTGCATGGTCGACAGCATTCCGGCAATGCCGACGCGGTTGGCGACAAAGTTGGGCGTGTCGTGCGCGCGCACCACGCCTTTGCCCAAGCCACTGGTGGCAAAGGCTTCGAGCTGGTCGAGCACTTCGGGCGTGGTGGTGGGGGTGTTGATCAACTCCACCAAGTGCATATAGCGCGGTGGGTTAAAGAAGTGGATGCCGCAAAAACGCGGCTTGATGGCGTCGGGCAGTGCCTCAGACAGCTGCGTGATCGACAGGCCCGAGGTGTTGCTGGCGACGATGGCGTGGGCGCTGATGAAGGGCGCAATCTTGTGGTACAGGTCGGTCTTCCAGTCCATGCGCTCGGCGATGGCCTCGATGATCAGGTCGCAGTCGCGCAACTGCTCTAGGTGCTCTTCGTAGTTGGCTTGGCCAATCAGCGCGGCGTCTTGCGCCACACCCAGCGGCGCGGGCTTGAGCTTTTTCAGGCCGTCAATGGCGCGGCTAACGATGCCGTTTTTCGGGCCTTCTTTGGCCGGCAGGTCAAACAACACCACCGGAATTTTGCAATTGACGAGGTGGGCGGCAATTTGCGCGCCCATCACGCCAGCGCCGAGGACAGCGACTTTTTTCACTTGGAATCGGGACATAGATTTTTTCCTGCAAGGGGTGGGGATTTACTGCACGCGCACCCAGGTTTGCGTGCGGCCAAAGGGGCCAAAGTAGCCGCGAACTTCTAACTTTTTGCCGTCTTCGATAGGCGTCAGGCGCAAGGTGTATTCGCGCCCGTTTTCGGGGTCGAGAATTTTTCCTTCTTCCCACACGTCCTTGTCTTGGACTTTTTTAGCGCCACGGATGATCTCCATGCCCAGCTTGGGCTGGTTTTTGCGCTCGCCGGTGCATTGCGTACACAGCGGCTCTTTGCTCGGCTGCAGTGAGCGTTCGACAGTGCCAGCCAAGCCCTCGGGCTTGGCGGCAATGCGAATCTCGGCCTTGGGCTGGCCGGTTCGGTCATCGATGCTGTTCCACAGCCCTTCGGGCGTCATCTGGGCCCACGCAGGGGCACCAGCTACAGCAAAAATGATAGCTAATAGCGCTTTATTCATAAGGCTTACAGGGTAAAAAGGCTTAAAAAATTGAAAAGTCTGTGGTGACAGCAACGGCAGCAGCAACGGCGGCGGCTTAGGCCAAAGCGGCGTCGGTTTCCATCAGCGTGCGGCTGCCCGCGCGGGCGGTGCGCATCAGCGAGGCGGTCTCAGGGAACAGCTTGGCAAAGTAAAAGCGCGCGGTTTGCAGCTTGCCTTGGTAGAACGGGTCGGTGTTGCCAGCAGCGATTTCGCGCAGCGCCACTTGGGCCATGCGGGCAAAGAAGTAACCAAACACCAAGTGACCGGCCACGCGCAGGTAGTCCACCGAGGCGGCGCCGACTTCGTCGGCGTTTTGCATTCCACGGAAACCCAGCTCGGTGGTGAACTTGGTCATCTGGTCGGCCAAACCGGCCAGCGGGTTGATGAACTCGGCCATCTTCTCGTTGACGCCTTCTTGCTGCACCAGTGCGCCAACCAGCTTGCCAAATTTCTTCAGCGAGGCGCCGTTGTTGCCCAAAATTTTGCGGCCCAGCAGGTCCAGCGCTTGGATGCCGTTGGTGCCTTCGTACAGCATATTGATGCGCGCATCGCGCACAAACTGCTCCATGCCCCACTCTTTGATAAAGCCGTGGCCGCCATAGACCTGTTGGCACATGGTGGTGGCGCTCCAGCCGTTGTCGGTCAAGAAGGCTTTGACAATCGGCGTCAGCAAGGCGACCAGCTCGCCGGAGTCTTTGCGCACCTTCTCATCGGGGTGGTGCAGTTCTTTGTCGATCAGCACGGCGCAGAACGTGGCCAGCGCGCGGCCGCCTTCGGCGTAGGCCTTGGCGGTGAGCAACATGCGGCGCACGTCGGGGTGGACGATGATCGGATCGGCGGGCTTGTCTTTGGCCTTGGTGCCGGTCAGGCTGCGCATTTGCAGGCGGTCTTTGGCGTAGGCCAGCGCGTTTTGGTAGGCGACTTCGGTCAGGCCGAGCGACTGGTTGCCCACGCCCAAACGTGCCGCGTTCATCATCACAAACATCGCCTGCAAGCCCTTGTGCGGCTGGCCGACCAAGGTGCCAATGGCGCCGTCGATGTTGATTTGCGCCGTCGAATTGCCGTGGATGCCCATCTTGTGCTCCAGCGCACCGCAGAAGATGGGGTTGCGCTCGCCCAGCGCACCGTTGGCATCGACCTTGAACTTGGGCACGACAAACAGGCTAATGCCTTTGCTGCCCGCCGGCGCATCAGGCAGGCGCGCCAGCACCAAGTGAACAATGTTGGCGGCCATGTCGTGCTCGCCAGCGCTGATAAAAATTTTGTTGCCGGTGATGGCGTAGGTGCCTTCTGGCGCGCCAGCGACCGGCTCGGCCTTGGTGCGCAGCAGGCCCAAGTCGGTGCCGCAATGGGGCTCGGTCAGGCACATGGTGCCGGTCCACTCGCCGCTGGTCAGCTTGGGCAAGTACACGCGCTTTTGTTCTTCGGTGCCATGCGCGTGCAGCGCTTCGTAGGCACCGTGCGACAGGCCGGGGTACATCGTCCAGGCTTGGTTGGCGCTGTTGAGCATTTCGTACAGGCACTGGTTGAGCACAAACGGCAGGCCTTGGCCGCCGTATTCGGTCTCGCACGACAAGGCTGCCCAGCCGCCTTCGACGTACTGCGCATAGGCCTCTTTAAAGCCGGTGGGCGTGGTGACTTCGTGGGTTTCTTTGTTCAGCTGGCAGCCTTCTGCGTCGCCGCTGATGTTCAGCGGAAACGCCACCCCAGCGGCAAACTTGCCCGCTTCTTCCAGCACGGCGTTGACGGTGTCGACATCCAAATCAGCGTATTTGGGCAAGGCATTGAGTTCGCCGGTGACGTTCAAAACCTCGTGCATCACGAAGTGCATATCGCGCAGGGGGGGCGTGTAAGTAGGCATTGAGTTACTCCTTGGGAATGGAAATGGAAGCCGAAATGGAAGGGGAAGGGGAAGGGGAAGGGGAAACAGAAGCGTCCAAGCAGCCATCGCTGCTAAAACGCGCCAAGATGTTGTTGAAGCCGGTGGTGGCGTGGGCCAGCGAGCCGTGGTGTTTCAAGAAGCGTGCGTCGTAGTGCAGCGCCAAAATCAGGCCGTGAATTTCAAACAGCATCTGATCGGGGTCGACATCGGTGCGCAACTCGCCCAGCTCTTTGGCTTGCACGATGGAGCGGCGCAGCGCGCTGTGCCACACCTGCACCGACTGCGCCAGCGCGTCGCGCACCGGGCCGGTGCGCTCGTCAAACTCCACCGCGCCGCTGATGTAGATGCAGCCCGAGTCGATCTCGATCGAGCTGCGCTGCATCCAGTTGCCAAACAGCGCCCGCAACCGCACCACGCCGCGCGGCGCTGACAGGGCGGGGTAAAACACCTCTTGCTCAAAGCGGGCGTGATACTCGTTGATGACGGAAATTTGCAGCTCTTCACGCGAGCCAAAGTGGGCAAACACGCCCGACTTGCTCATGCCAGTGATGTCGGCCAGCGCGCCAATCGACAAGCCTTCAAGGCCAATGTGGGTGGCCAAACCCAAAGCGGCCTCAATGATGGCGGCCTTGGTTTGTTGGCCTTTTTGCAGCACGCGCCCAGTGCGCAAACGCGGCGCAGGCAGCGGTGCAGCAACAGCAGAATCAGGGGCTAAAGACATGGTGCGGGCTAAAAGTGAACGACCGTTCTATTTTGCAGCAAATCACCAGCGATGCAAGCCCTGTAAAAAGCAAAGCGCCAGCGTGCGCGCGCCTTTGGCAAGCCAAAGACGGCAGCTTAAATACAATGAAAAAGGCCTGTAGCCCTTATAGATAAAGCGCTTGCAGCTATTTATTCAATAGCAAAAAGTGCGCTGGCTACGGCCCAGCGCAGGAGCCAGTAGCAGGGTAAATACGGGGGTTGGGGTGCGCAAAAAAATGCGTCTACAGCACCAAAGCCAGACTGGCGTCGAGGTTTTCGGTTGGCAAGCGGCGAAAACGCGAACGGGCAAAGCGCTGCAAACGCCCCATTGCAAAAGCAGTCAGCACGCCAGCGGCCACCTGCGCATCGACGCTGGGCGTGGCCGAGCCAGCGGCATCGGCGGCAGGGCGCAGGCACTGGCGCAGCACCGACTCGATGCGCTCAAAAAACTGGTCCATGCGCTGCTGCAAGCGCTCGTGCTCTAGCACCAGCGCGTCGCCGACCATCACCCGCACCATGCCGGGGTTGCGCTCGCCAAATTGCAGCACCAGCGCCACCACGCGGCGCGCTTGGTGGACGCCGGCCTCGGCCTGGGGGGCGGCCTCGGGCAGCGTCGGCCCAACGATTTGCGCCACCAGCGTGAAGATGGAGCTTTCGATGAAATCAATCAGCGCCTCAAACATTTGCGCCTTGCTGGCAAAGTGGCGGTACAGCGCCGCCTCGCTCACCGACAGGCGCGCCGCCAGCGCCGCAGTGGTGATGCGCTCGCCGCCGGGCTGCTCCAGCATGGCGGCCAGCGCCTGCAAAATTTGCGCGCGCCGCTCGCCGGGTTTGGGGCGTTTGCGCGCTGCGGGCAGTTCGGCACCAGGTGTCGGTGCGGCGTCAGATTCGGGGGAAAGAGCAAGTTCAGACATAAGCAAAAAAGGTGTGCGTTTGATTTTCGCACAGCCGCCGCAGGCCACTCAGGCGCACCAGTGGCGGCTTCAAGTGCCGCTAAACACCACCGTCACGCGCAGGCCGTGGCCTCGCCCCGGCGCTGCGCTTGCGCTGGTGGCACGGTCTAGCATCAGCGCGGCGCTGTGGGTGCGGGCGATTTCGTCGGCAATGGCCAAACCTAAACCAGTGCCCTCGCCGCTGCTGCCGGGCAGGCGATAAAAGCGCTGTAGCACCTGCGCCTGCTCGGCCGCTGGCACGCCGGGGCCGTCGTCTTCGACCTGCAAAAACACGGGCCCAGCGCCGCCTTGCAGCAGGCCGCAGCGAATGGTTACGCTGCCGCCCGGCGGTGTGTATCGGATGGCGTTATCGACCAAGTTGGCCAACAACTCGCGCAGTAGCCAACCGTGGCCGGTGACCTGCGCAGGCACCACGTCCAAGCCCAAGTCCAGGCTTTTGGTGGTGGCAGCATCTAAAAATTGCTCTAGCAGGGCTTCGCACAAATCTTGCAAATCCACCCGCTCGGGCGACTGCGCTTGCAGGCTGCGTGCATCGGCGCGCGACAGTGCCAGCAATTGGTGCGCCAACTGCGAGGTGCGGCGCGTGGCGGCGCGCAGTTTTTCTATTTCTTCTACTCTCAAAATAATAGCTGCTTGCGCTTTACCTGCGGGGGCTACAGCCTGATTTGGCTTATATTTCTGCCCCGGCGCCAGTGGCTGCGCAGCGGCGCGGGCAATCAGCGCCCAGGCTTCTACCTGCGCTTGCAGGCCAGCCAGCGGCGTGCGCAACTGGTGCGCCGCATCGGCGACAAAACGGCGCTGGCTCTCGGCCTGCGCGTTGACCAGCGCAAACAGGCGGTTGAGCGAATGCACCAACGGGCGCACTTCTTGCGGCGAGGTGGCTTCGTCAATCGCGCTCAAGTCGCGCGGCGAGCGCCGCTCCACGGTCTCGGCCAAATCCAGCAGGGGTTTAAAGGCGCGCCGCACTGCCCAGTGGATTGCCAGCGCCGCGCCGGCCACTAGCACCAAGTTGGGCAGCAGCACCCGCCACAGCAATTGCTGCGCCCACTGCTGGCGCGGGTCGGAGCCATCGGCCAGCGCCACCACCAGCTCGCCCATACCGGCGCTGGCATGGATGCGCTGCACCGCAATGCGGTAGGTGATGCCGCTGATTTCTTTGCTAAAAAACTCGGGCGCGTGGGTGCTGGGCAGCGAGCCACTGACCCAAGCGTCGCCCAGCAACAACTGTCCATCACTGCCGCGCACGCTGTAGCCGGTGTAGGCCGTTTGCGTTTGGCCCGGTTTTTGGCGTAAAAATTCGCCCACCGTGGGCGCCAGCAGCAGCAGCGGTGCCTCGCCCGCTTGCGGCGGCGCCAGCACCGAGTCGGCCAGCACTGGCAGTAGGCGCGACAGGCGTTGGTCGTGCTGCACCGCTGCATCAGCCGCAGAGCGCCAGTCCATCCACGCGCCCACCAGCGCCAGCACGCACAGCGGCAGCACCAGCAGCAGCAGTAGCCGATTGCGCAGATTGGAGGTCATGGCGGCAGCGCCTGCGACGGGCCTGGTAGCGCGTTGTTAGCTGTGCAGCGCCGCGCCGGCTTGCAGCTCCAGCCGATAGCCAAAGCCGCGAATCGAGCGCAGCGCCACGCCGTGGGGCTCTAACTTGCCGCGCAGGCGCGAGACATAGACCTCGACCGCGTTGGGCGTGATTTCTTTGTCCCAGCCGGTCAGCGCTTGCAGCAGTTTGTCTTTGCTGGCCGGCTTGGGGGCGTGAATCAGCAAATATTCGAGCACCGTCCATTCGCGCGGGCCCAGCTCAAGGGGCTGCCAGCGGGTCAGCGGGCTGTCACTTTCGGTGCAGCGGATGCCGGCGCAGTGGTTGGCGGTGTCTAGCTCCAGCGGGCCAAAGCTCAGCACCGCCGTGGTAGCCGCTTGCGAGCGGCGCAAGAGCGCCCGCAGGCGCGCCAGCAGCTCGGGCAGCTCAAACGGCTTGAGCATATAGTCGTCCGCGCCCCAGTCGAGCCCCTGCACGCGGTCTTGCAAGGCGTCGCGCGCGGTCAGCATCAGTACGGGCATGGCAGCGCAGGCCATGCCCGGGCGGCGCAGGTGGCGCAAGAGCGCCAGCCCGTCCATGCCGGGCAGGCCAATATCGACCACGGCAATGTCAAACGTCTCTTTTTGCAGCACCTCTTGCGCGCGCTCGCCACTGCCGACCCAGTCGACGGCGTAGCCCGCCTCGCTCAAGCCCAGCTTGATGCCGCTGGCCACCATGACATCGTCTTCGACCAGTAACAGGCGCATGGCAAAGCTTTCGACTTGGGTGGTTAGTGGCTGCGAATCATGGTGCCGTAGGCCTGATCGGTCAGGATTTCTAGCAGCATGGCGTGGGGCACGCGCCCGTCAATGATGTGGACTGCGTTGACACCGGCCTTGGCCGCGTCCAGTGCGCCGGCTATTTTGGGCAACATCCCGCCCGAGATGGTGCCGTCGGCAAACAGCTCGTCAATGCGCTGCGCCGTCAGGTCGGTGAGCAAATTGCCGGCTTTGTCGAGTACACCGGGGGTGTTGGTCAGCAGCATCAGCTTTTCTGCGCGCAGCACCTCGGCCAGTTTGCTGGCAACAAGGTCGGCGTTGATGTTGTAGCTCTCGTTGTTCTCGCCAAAGCCAATCGGGCTGACTACCGGAATAAACGCATCGTCTTGCAGCGCTTTGACCACGCTGGGGTCAATCGCCACGATGTCGCCCACTTGGCCGACGTCGTGCTGGATGCTGGGGTCTTTGGTGTCCAGCAGCTTGAGTTTTTGCGCCCGGATCAGTCCGCCATCGCGCCCGGTCAGGCCAACGGCTTTGCCACCGGCTTGGTTGATCAAGCCGACGATGTCTTGCTGCACTTCGCCGGCCAGCACCCACTCGACCACTTCCATCGTCTCGGCATCGGTGACGCGCATGCCTTGGATGAACGAGCCTTTTTTGCCCAAACGCCCCAGCGCCGCTTCAATTTGCGGGCCACCGCCGTGTACCACCACCGGGTTCATGCCCACCAGCTTGAGCAGTACCACGTCTTCGGCAAAATCCGCTTGCAGCGCCGGGTCGGTCATGGCGTTGCCGCCGTATTTGATGACGATGGTCTTGCCGTGAAATTTGCGGATATAGGGCAGCGCTTGGGCCAAAATTTCAGCCTTGTCGCGCGGGCCAATGTGGGACAAATCGGGGTCGGGGCAGGCG
>JAGNSH010000162.1 GCA_017988165.1 Giesbergeria sp.
ATTACCCCAATCCGCTGGACCAAAGCCGGGGCAAAACTGGCAGCGGCATCTGGCTGCACGGCACGCCGCCCGAGCAGTTTTCGCGTGCGCCGCGTGCGTCTGATGGCTGCGTAGTGCTGGCCAACCCCGACCTAGAGCGCCTGATTCGCACCGTGCAGGTGCGCACCACGCCGGTGGTGATTGCGCAAAGCCTGCAATGGCAGCCACCCCAAACCGTCGCCAGCGGCGCCGAGACGTTTGTCGCCACCTTGGGGCGCTGGCAGCAGGCCAAAAGCAGTGGTGACTTGTCGCAGATGCTCAATTTTTATGCCGCCGACTTTCGCAGCCAAGACAAAACTTTGGCGCAATGGACGCCCACCCTGCGCCAAGAAATGGAGCGCATACAGGGGCGCACCATCACGCTCAAAGACGTCTCCTACCTGCACTGGAAGGACGCAGCCGACACCATGGTGGTGACCTTTGGCGAAGTGATTGAAGGAATGCGCACCGGCAGCGTCAAGCGCCAATACTGGATACGCCAAGGCCCACAGTGGAAAATATTTTTTGAAGGAGTTATCGGATGATTTCTAGACGAAATTCGGCTCTAGCCCTTACCAGCATTGCGCTAGCAGCTATCTTTTCAGTAGTAACGCCGGCTGCGGCGCAAGAGGCGGCTAATGCTGCCAGTGCCCCCAAGGTGAAACTGAGCACCTCGCTGGGCGACATCGTGGTGCAGTTGGACGCCGCCAAGGCGCCCAAAACGGTCGAAAACTTTTTGCAATACGTCAAAGACAAGCACTACGACGGCACGATTTTTCACCGCGTGATTGACGGCTTTATGGTGCAAGGCGGCGGCTTTACCCCGGGCATGGCACAAAAACCGGTGCGCGCACCGATTGCCCTTGAAGCGGCCAACGGCCTGAAAAACGACAAATACACCATCGCCATGGCGCGCACCAATGTGCCCGACTCGGCCACGGCGCAGTTCTTTATCAACGTCAAAGACAACGCCATGCTCAACGCCCCGCAGCCCGACGGCCACGGTTATGCGGTATTTGGCAAAGTGGTGCAGGGCAGCGACATCGTCGACAAAATCAAGGCCGTGGCCACCGGCAACCAAGGCGGCCACCAAAACGTGCCCACCACCGCCGTCACCATCACTTCTGCCACCTTGGTGAAGTAATTTGTGAAGTAATTTTTTAAGAAAGCAACTGCCATGAGCAACCCCCAAGTCGAACTGCACATTGCCGATTACGGCGTCATCACCCTGGAACTGGACGCCGAAAAAGCGCCCAAATGCGTCGCCAACTTCTTGTCCTACGTGAACAAAGGCCACTACGACAACACCATTTTTCACCGCGTGATTCCTGGCTTTATGGTGCAAGGCGGCGGTTTTGAGCCGGGCATGAAGCAAAAAAGCGTCGACGAGCCGATTGAAAACGAAGCCAAAAACGGCCTGAAAAACGACAACTACACAGTGGCTATGGCCCGCACCAGCGACCCGCACTCGGCCACGGCGCAGTTTTTTATCAACGTCGCTAACAACGGCTTTTTGAACCACACCGCCCCCAACGCCAGCGGCTGGGGCTACGCCGTGTTTGGCAAAGTCGTCGCCGGCACCGAAGTGGTCGACAAAATTAAAGCCGTCAAAACCGGCAACAAAGGCGGCCATGGCGATGTGCCCGTCACCGACGTGGTGATGGAAAAAGCCGTCGCGCTGTAAAGCGCCATGCTCCAGTGCGCCACGCTCATGGCCCAGTCGCACTGGCGCACGGTCGATTTTTTGTCGGATCTGCACCTGCACCCTGACGAGCGCAGCACCTTTGCCGCATGGCAGCGCTATTTGGCGCGCACCCCGGCTGACGCCGTCGTCATGCTGGGCGACTTGTTTGAAGCCTGGGTGGGTGACGACGCGCTGGACGAGCCCGGCAGCTTTGAGGCGCAATGCTGCGCCGTGCTGCGCACCGCCGCGCAGCAGCGCAGCTTGTTCTTTCTGCCCGGCAACCGCGATTTTTTGATCGGTGACGTGTTTTTGCAGCGCAGCGGCGTGACCGGTTTGGCCGACCCGACGCTGCTGGACTTTGCCGGCCAGCGCTGGCTGTTGAGCCACGGCGATGCCTTGTGCCTGGACGACGCGCCCTACCAGCGCTTTCGCGCCGTGGCCCGCAGCGGCGCTTGGCAGCAACAATTTTTGGCGCAACCGCTGGCCGTGCGCCGCGCCCAAGTGCGCGACATCCGCACGCAAAGGCAGGCACGCCAGCAATCGGGCGAGGTCTATGCCGATGTCGACACCGCCGCCGCCTGCGCCTGGCTGCGCAGCCCCGCAGTCCAAGCCCACACGCTGATCCACGGCCACACCCACCGCCCCGGCGAGCACGTGCTGGCCGAGGGCTTGCGCCGCTGCGTGTTGAGCGACTGGGACGGCGCCGCCCAGCCACCGCGCGCCGACATTCTGCGCCTGACGCACACCGGCCTACAGCGCTTGGCGCCGGACGGCTGGTAGGCAGCCAGAAAAGCGCCGCCTTGTTTTGGACCCGACTTTGGCGCCGCCTGCGCAGCCTTATTGCCCCGCTGCCGCAGATTGGGCCGCCGCTGTGGCTGCGCACCGTGCAGCACTACCCGTTTTTGAACGCGCTGGCGCTGCACGAGCAGGCCAAGCTGCGCACCCTGAGCGCGCTGTTTTTGCAGCACAAACAGTTTTATGGCGGCCACGGCTTGGTGGTGACCGACGCCATGGCTGTCGCCATTGCCGCGCAGGCCTGCCTGCCGCTGCTGCACTGGGGCGAGCCGCGCCAAGCGCTGGGCTGGTACAGCGACTTTGTCGGCATCGTCGTTCACCCCGGTGCGGTGCTGGCTCGGCGGCAAGTGACGGACGAGGCAGGCGTAGTCCACCAATATGCCGAGGCGCTGGTGGGCGAAGCCATGGAGCGCGGCCCGGTGATGCTCAGTTGGCACGAGGTGCAAGGTGGTGGCCACAGCAGCGCGCATGGCAGCAACGTGGTGGTGCATGAATTTGCCCACAAACTCGATATGCGCAGCGGCACGGCAGATGGCTGTCCGCCGCTACCGGCGGGTTTTATGGGCAGCCGCAGCGCCCGCGCCGCGCACGCGCTGTGGTGGTCGGCATGGGAGCCGGCGTACCAGGACTTTAAACACCGCGTTGCCATGGCGCAGCGCTTTGGCGCCGCCGCGCCGTGGCTAGACGCCTATGGCGCCACCGCCCCGGCCGAGTTTTTTGCCGTGGTCTGCGAGGCCTACTTTGTCCAGCGCGCGCAGTGCGCACAAGAATTGCCAACGCTAGTGCCGCTGTTGGACGCCTTTTTTCAACGCCCCGCTGTTTCCATGGAGGCGCATCCCCCTCTTAGGTCAGCCTTGTAGGTCGGGTTAGCGCAGCGTAATCTGACAGAAATTTAGGTCAAAACAGGCTCTAGCCCTTATGTAGCAAGCGCTAGTAGCTATCAAAATATAAGCATATTTCCCCACATCACGGCTGCGCCAGCACACGCAATTGCTGCGCGATGTGCTCGACCAAGGCGCTGCGGCGGGTGTCGCTGTGGCGGGGCGTGGTGGGTGTGCTCTCCCAGCGCGGGTAGCTGCGCGCGGCGGCCAAGCTGGTGACCAAGGCGTGCAGCGGGCTGGTGTCGGCGCTGCTGTGCTTATCTGCATTGGATGGCGATGGCGATGACGATGCTGAAACCGATGCCGACTCCGAGGCTACGCGCACCTTGGCCCACGCGGCGTGGCCGCGCTGGTCCAGCGCCGCGCACAGCCGCACCATGCTGCCCGCCAGCACCAGCAGCACGGCGTTTTCTAGCGTCAGCTCTTCAACGCCGCGCAGGCGGTTAGCGATTTTGCGCGGCACTTGGCTCCAGCCTTGGCTGGCCAAACCGCCCACCGCCGCCCCCAGCGCCGTGCCGGTGCCCAGCGACAAGCCCGCCAGCGCCACATCCGCCACCAAACCGACCGCTGCGCCCACGGCCGCGCCGGTGCCCAGCTTTTGGCTGGCGTCTTTCAGGGTGTGGGCGCTGAACAGGTCGGCCTCCCAGCGGCCCTCGGTCCACGGCGCGACATCGACTTCGGCGTCGTCCGGGTGAAAGCCGTACACCGCCAGCAGCGCCTGCACGCAGGCCGTTACTTGGGCCGACAGGTCTTTTTTGAAGCGGCGCAGCAGCGCGGCTTTGCGCCCCGCGTCCAGCACATCGGCGGGCGACAGGTCGCGGCGCATGGCGGCGGCGCTGACCAGCAAGCTGGCGACCAGCTCGCGCGCGGCGCGGCGGCGCTCTAGGCTTTGCCAGTCCAGCTCGTCGATGACGTCTTGCAACTGCGCGCGCCGTTCGCGCAGCAGCACGCCCAGGTCTTCGTACAACTGACGCTCCGCGCCCATGAAGGGCGCTACGGCGTCGAACTGCACGCAGGTGTGCAGGTGGTAGGCGGTCAGGGTTTCGCGCCACTGCGCGGCGCAGCTGGCGGGGTCGTTGCTGAAGTTGAGCACCGGCATCACCGGCTTGGCGCAGGCGGCCAAAATTTCAATCTCGTAGCGGTATTTGGGCAGCACCGTTTGGCGGCAGTCGATGACGTAGATGGCCGCGTCGCAGGCCAGCAG
>JAGNSH010000163.1 GCA_017988165.1 Giesbergeria sp.
CGCCAACCCCTGACATTTGCGCTAATTTGCGCTAATTTCCGCTATCCACTCTGCACCATGCACATCACCCAAGACACCGCCGTCACCCTGAGCTACCAAGTCACCAACCCACAGGGCAAGCCGCTCGACAGCGGCCATTTGTCCTACCTGCACGGCGGTTACGACAACATTTTTCCCAAGGTCGAAGCCGCCCTGCAAGGCCAAGCCGCCGGCTTTGCCACCACGCTGGACTTGACACCAGAAGACGCCTTTGGCCAGCACGACCCAGCGCTGGTGCGCACCATCCCTAAAGCCGAGTTTCCGCCCGGCGTCAAAGTGGGCGGACGCCTGCAAGGCGCCGGCGCCGACGGGCAGCCGCAGGTGTTTAACGTCGTCAAAATCAAGGGCGCTGAAGTGCATTTGGACGGCAACCACCCGCTGGCCGGACAGGCGCTGCGCTTTAGCTGCAAAGTCACTGCCGTGCGCGCCGCCTCAGCCGAAGAAATCACCCACCGCCATGTCCACGGCGAACACGGCCATCAGCACTGAGCTATCAAAAAAATAGCTGCAAGCGCTTATCCAGTAAGCGCTGCAGCCTGTTTTGATGCTTAAAACTGCCAGCTGACGGCTTACAGCGCCGCCAGCAAAATAGCGCGGCTGACCTCGGGCGTGATGCTGCGCTGCTCGCCCAGCGCCACCATGCCATGCGCGGTCAGTTGCGCCACTACGGCATCGACCGCCTCGGTGCCCAGGCCGTAATCGGACAGGCGCGTGCCAATGCCCACGCCCTCAAAAAACGCCCGCGTGCGCGCAATCGCTTGGTCGATGCGCGCGTCTTCGCTGGCGCTGTCGCTGCAAATGCCCCACACGCGCTCGCCGTATTGCAGCAGCTTGGCGCGTTTGGACCCGCGCTGCACTTGCAATAGCGATGGCAGCACGATGGCCAGCGTGCGCGCGTGGTCAATGCCGTACAGAGCGGTCAACTCGTGGCCAATCATGTGCGTCGCCCAGTCTTGCGGCACGCCAGCGCCAATCAGGTCGTTCAGCGCCAACGTCGCCGTCCACATCAGGTTGGCACGGCTGTCGTAATCAGGCGGCTCGGCCAGCGCGGCCGGGGCGATTTCAATCAGCGTTTGCAGCAGCCCTTCGGCAAAACGGTCTTGCACCCGGCCTTGCACTGGGTAGGTCAGGTACTGCTCGACGGTGTGGACAAACGCATCGACGATGCCGTTGGCAATTTGCGTGCGCGGCAGGGTGTAAGTCTTGGTCGGGTCGAGCACCGAAAACAGCGGAAAGCAATGCGGGCTAGAAAACGCCAGCTTGGTCTGCGTGGCTTGGCGCGTCACTACCGCGCCGCTGTTCATCTCAGAGCCGGTGGCGGGCAAGGTCAGCACCGTGCCCAGCGCCAAGGCGCGGCTGATGTTGCGGCCGCGCTTGAGCAAAATGTCCCACGGCTCGCCGTCAAAACACGCCGCCGCCGCGACAAACTTGCTGCCGTCAATCACCGAGCCGCCGCCGACGGCCAGCAAAAAATCAATGCCATCGCGCTTCACTTGCTCAACGGCGCGCATCAGCGTCTCGTAGGTCGGATTGGGCTCAATGCCGCCAAACTCAAACACCGCGCGCGCGCCCAGCGCCGCTTTAACTTCGTCCAAAGTGCCGGTTTTTTGCGCACTGGCACCGCCGTACAGCAACAACACCCGCGCATCAGCGGGCACATGGCGGGCCAGCTCGGGGATTTTGTCGGTGCCAAACAGGATGCGGGTCGGGTTGTAAAACTCAAAATTCAACATAGGATTTTTGCCACTGAGCGGCTTATTAATTTATAAAAACAATAGCGCAAAGCGCATATTACATAAGGTCTAGAGGGCGATTTGGCAGTTAATTTTCAAATGTCTGCCGCCTGCCTGATGGCTTCAGCCGTCCACTGGTTGAGGCTTTGACCACAAGCGGCGGCGGCGATGGCAGCGGCCTCGTGGGTCGCAGGGTCAAGGCGCAGGGAGAATTTGCCCGAGAAGTGCTTGCGCGGCTCAATCCCCCGGCGCTCGCAGGCCTGCAAAAATACGCGCAGCGAAATTTCACCTTCACGCTGCAGCCCTTGTACGTCGGCGGCATAAAAATCAGCACCGCCATTGAGGCTGACAAATTCACCCCTGAACATTTGAATGTCGGCATCAAAAGAAATCACTGCCTGATGGCCGTTAATTGTCATCGTGTTCATGGTGTAACTCCGTTCTCTTGCAGCCATTTGCGAATAGCGGCGACCGCACCTTTGTCGGTGTCTGGCGATGGATGTGGGCGATGAAACACCCGCACCAAGCCAAACAAAAAAACCTCGATGCGCGAGCCCTCGCGCTCCTCAAACTCTGCACCCAGCTCACGCAATAGCGCCTCAATGTCATCCCACCGAACATTGGCCGAAACAGGCCGGGCAAAGATCAATTCCAAAGTCCGCTGGTGCTTTCGTTTCATGGCGTGACGGTAGCATAAGTTGGTATCAAGTTTGAGCTGAAAATAGATAACCTCAGTAAAAATATATTAAAAATCATAGCTATAACCGCAGGCTGCATATTACAACCTGGCCTACATCAACCACCACCTCCATGCCGGAGTCAACGGGCGCGTTGTTGGCTATGACAACGCCCATGGCTACCACCACAGGCATTACTTTGGCGTTGTCGAGCCTATCGCCTTTGTCAGTTTTGAAGATGTGGAGGAGCGCTTTGAACGCGACTGGCTCGCATTGAAGGACAAAAAATGACCCAACTCACTAAACTCACTATCAAGACAGGCACCGAAGACGCATTTTTTAAGCGCGGGCGTCAGTTGGCCAAGGCGGCAGACAGTGGCAAAACCATTGCACCCGAGCGAATCATCAGCTTTGAAGACCCCTTTGACTTGGTCAAGCTGATTACAGCCACGCGCCTGACGCTGTTTCGGGCAGTCAAAGAAACGCCCGGCTCTATTACCGACATTGCCATGCGCCTGCAACGTGACCGCAGCGCCGTCAAACGCGACTTGGATGCCTTGCAGCAAGCGGGGTTAGTCACCATCATCGAAAAAGTGCTGCCCGGTCATGGCCGCATGAAGGAAGTGCGCGCTACCGCCACCCACTTCAAACTGATGGCGCAAGTGGCGTAGCGGAGCACCGGCACCTCAACACCTCAACGTCCGCGCAGCAAGGCTTGGCGCAGCAGGCGCGCGGCGCGGTCGCGGATTTGCAGCGGGCTGTGGCCGGGGGCGGGCACTACGGCGCGCGCTGCGGTGCAGGCGCCTAAAAAGTCGTTCAGGATGGGGGTGTCGTCCAGCGTGTTGGAGCCGGCGGTGTGGAATTCGGGGTGCCACTGGGTAGCGGCGATATAGCCGCGCCCGGGGCCGGCGCGGCGGCGAATCGCCTCGGGCACGACGTCGGGGTGGCTGAAGGCTTCGATCTCAAAGCCCGGCGCCAAGCGCTTGATGCCTTGGTGGTGAATGCTGTTGACGCGCGCTCGGCGCTGGCCGGGAAACATCTGCGCCATGCGCGAGCCCGAGACAAATTCGATGTCGTGGTAATTTTGGTCGTAGGTGGTGGCGTTGCGGTGCTGCAAGGTGCCGGGGCGCTGGGTTTCAATGTCTTGGTACAGCGAGCCACCAAAGGCGACGTTGATCAGTTGCAAGCCACGGCAAATGCCAAAAATTGGTTTGCCGGCCTGTGAAAACGCCTCGACCACCGCCAAGTCATACAGGTCGCGCACTTGGTCGCCCAGCCAGGCCTCGCGCAGCGGCGTCTCGCCGTAGTTGCCGGGCCAGACATCGGCGCCGCCGTGCATCACCACGCCGTCGAGCCACTGCGCGTAGTGCGCCAGCGTGACGTCGCCGCGCGCGGTGGCGCCGGTCGGGCAGGGCACCATCACCACCATGGCGCCCGCCGACATGATCCAGTGCGCCACCGACTGCTCGACGTATTGCAGCGTTTTGCCGGTAAACAAAGAGCGTGCCGGGTCGGCGTGCTGAAAGCACGCGGACAAACCAATTTTGAGACGGGAATTTGCAGACATGGTTTGTTGTAACACTCTGGCTGCACGGTGCGTGTCAGAGGGTTTCTTTGCCGCCCCGGCGCAGCACTTGAAGCACCTGGCTTGCGCCCCATGTAAAAAAAAGGCTACGACGCCAATGCACGCTGCTGGTTGCGGCATGATGTAGGCAGTGTCGTACCCGTTTTCATTCCGGCCTCGTGCCGGCCCATGCCAAAGGAGAATCCATGCAAGTTCAAGTACACACCGATGACAACATCCAGGGCGGCGAGTCTCTGGCCCAATGGATTCAAGAAGAAGCCACGGCGCGTTTGGGACGTTTTCGCGAGCATCTCACCCGCATCGAAGTGTTTTTGACCGACACCGCCGCAGGCAAAGACAGTGTCAATGACAAGCGCTGCCGCGTTGAGGCCCGCCCCGCCGGTCGCCAGCCAGTCACCGTGACGGCCGATGCCAGCAAAGTGGCCGACGCCTTTACCGGTGCGCTCGAAAAGCTGACCCGGGCTTTGGATGCTGACTTGGGTCGCCTCAAAGACCGCAATGCCCGCGAGACCATCCGCAC
>JAGNSH010000164.1 GCA_017988165.1 Giesbergeria sp.
ATGGATCGCAGCGCTTACGTCAAAGAGCGTTTTTGAGCAGCGCCGTTCAGTTGTTCTGGCGCCGGATCAGCGCCCGACCGGCGTCAGTGATCAGGTATTCGTCGGCGCCGTGTTGGGCGACAAAACCGCGATCTAGCAAGCGGCCTGATAAGTGATCGTGCAGCGCTTTAGGCAGTGCTTCCGACCGGGTGATTTCCAACTGCTTGAGGGTTTCCAGCTCGTCAACGGTGGCGTCGAAATGCGGTGCGTGGTATTGGTTGGTCATGGCAGTGGTCTCCCTAAAAATGCGATTTGCCGGTCTACTGATCGGCCAAGCCAGCGTATCCCTAGCTGCGCCGCAGCGCAAGCCGGGCAAATGCCCCTGCTGTGATTGACGCTAACGCTCTAGCGCCGGCGCCTCTGCCAGCGCCACTTGGCCGCGCAGCCACGCGCTGAACGCGGTCAGCACCGGGGGCGGCGCTTGTGTCTGCACTGGACTGACCAAGTAATAAGCCCGCTCGCCGCGCAGCGGCTGTAGGCAGGCGATGACTAAGTCGCCCCGCGCCAACTCGGCCTCAATCAACAGAGGCGGTATCAGCGCCACGCCCAGCCCGTGCGCTGCGGCCACGGCCAGCATAGAAAACAATTCATAGCGCGGCCCGTCCAGCGCACGTGGCGTGGCCACGCCCATGGCGTCAAACCACTGGCGCCAGCCGTAGGGGCGGGTGCTTTGCTGTAGCAGCGGCAGTTGTGTCAGCTGCGCCAGCGCCTCGGCGCTGATGGGCTGGCAGGCCCGCCCCAAGTCGCGCGGCATGGCCGCTTCGAGCAGGCGCGGGCTGCACACCGGCACCACGTCTTCGGGTAGCAGCCACTGCGCTTGCGTGCCCGGCCACTGCGCCACTTGCTCGGGCGTGCCGGCGTACAAAGCAGCATCAAAACCGGTATCGGCAAACAAAAAGGGCCGGGTGCGGGTGTCGATATGCACCACCGTGTCTGGGTAGAGCGCCGCAAACTGCGCCAGGCGCGGAATCAGCCAGCGCGTGGCAAAGGTAGGCACCGCCGCCAGCGTCAGCGCGCCGCCGTGGCCTTGGTGGGCCATCAGCTCCAGCGTGTCGCGCTCCAGTGCCTGCAAGCGCTGGCGCACTTGGCGGGCGTAGTGCGTGCCCGCCAGCGTCAGCGCCACGCCGTGGCGGGTGCGCTTGAACAGCGGCACGCCCAAAAAATCTTCCAGCGCGGTGATTTGGCGCGACACCGCGCTTTGCGTCAGCGCCAGCTCTTGTGCGGCGCGGGTGTAGCTCTCGTGCCGCGCGGCGGCTTCAAAACAGGCCAGGGCTTGGGTGGAGGGCAGGGTACGGCGCATCACAGACATCACAGGTGTTTATGGGCACCACAGTTTTTTAAGAGTTGCGTTTTTATCATATCTGGGTGCTGCATTTTCGTTTGCAACGCAGCACTGGTGCGCGCTACGATGCACCATGCCGCTGCGCTTTATGCGCTTTTTGCACACCATACCCACTGTAGCTTTTAACCGTAACGCCCAGGAGACACCATGGCCCACGCACCCTTTCAATGGCAAGACCCCTTTTTGCTCGACCAACAACTGAGCGACGACGAGCGCATGGTGCGCGAGGCCGCTGCCGCCTACTGCCAAGACAAATTGGCCCCGCGCGTGCTGGATGCGTTTCGCCACGAGAAGATGGACATCAGCATCTTTCGTGAGATGGGCGAAGTCGGCCTGCTCGGCCCGACGATTCCTGAGCAGTACGGCGGCCCGGGCCTGAACTACGTTGCCTACGGCCTGATCGCCCGCGAAGTTGAGCGCGTCGATTCGGGCTACCGCTCCATGGCCAGCGTGCAAAGCTCGTTGGTGATGGTGCCGATTTATGAATTTGGCACCGAAGGCCAACGCCAAAAATACCTGCCCAAGCTGGCCACCGGCGAGTGGATTGGCTGCTTTGGCCTGACCGAACCCGACCACGGCTCTGACCCCGGCAGCATGGCCAGCCGCGCCAAAAAAGTCGCCGGTGGCTACGAGCTGTCGGGCGCCAAGATGTGGATCACCAACAGCCCGGTGGCCGATGTGTTCGTCGTCTGGGCCAAAGAAGTCAGCGAAAGCGGCACCGTCGGCCCCATCCGTGGCTTTATTTTGGACAAGGGCATGAAGGGTCTGTCGGCCCCGACCATCCACGGCAAAGTCGGCCTGCGCACCAGCATCACCGGCGAAATCGTCATGGACAAAGTGTTTGTGCCTGAAGAAAACGCCTTCCCTGAAGTGCAAGGCTTGAAAGGCCCGTTCACCTGCCTCAACAGCGCCCGCTACGGCATTGCCTGGGGCGCATTGGGCGCGGCAGAATTTTGCTGGCACACCGCCTTGCAGTACACGCTGGATCGCAAACAGTTTGGCCGCCCCTTGGCCGCCAAC
The DNA here is from genome assembly GCA_017988165.1 of Giesbergeria sp. Taxonomy (GTDB): domain Bacteria; phylum Pseudomonadota; class Gammaproteobacteria; order Burkholderiales; family Burkholderiaceae_C; genus Simplicispira. Next base: position 2,402 of record JAGNSH010000164.1, read on the forward strand.
CAGCTGATTCAAAAGAAGCTGGCCGATATGCAAACCGAAATCGCGCTGGGCCTGCAAAGCTGCCTGCAAGTGGGCCGCATGAAGGACAACGGCACCGCCTCGGTCGAAGTCACCTCCATCATCAAGCGCAACAGCTGCGGCAAGTCGCTCGACATTGCCCGCTTGGCGCGCGACATGATGGGCGGCAACGGCATCAGTGACGAGTTTGGCGTGGCGCGCCACTTGGTCAACCTGGAGGTGGTCAACACCTACGAAGGCACGCACGACGTCCACGCCCTCATCTTGGGCCGCGCGCAAACCGGCATTGCCGCGTTTGCCAACTAAAGCGCCATTATTTAAGTCTTTTTGGCCTCTAGCCCTTGTCCTGCAAGCGGTTACAGCTATCAAATAAATAGTACACCTTTGCCATGACCACCCTTCCCACCGCAGGCGCGCTCGCCGGCATCCAGGTTCTTGATCTCTCGCGCGTGCTCGCTGGGCCGTGGTGTACGCAAATACTGGCCGACCTCGGTGCCGACGTCGTCAAGGTCGAGCGCCCCGGCGTCGGCGACGACACGCGCCACTGGGGCCCGCCCTTTTTGCAAGACGCTGACGGCCAAGACACCACGCAGGCCAGCTACTTCACCGCCTGCAACCGCAACAAGCGCTCCGTCACCATCGACATGGCCAGCGAAGACGGCCAGCAGCTGATTCGCCAAATGGCGCTGCAAGCCGATGTGTTGGTGGAGAACTTCAAAGTCGGCGGCCTGGCGCAATACGGCCTGGACTACGCCAGCTTGGCGGCGCTGAACCCGCGCCTGATTTACTGCTCCGTCACCGGCTTTGGCCAAGACGGCCCGTATGCCGAGCGCGCCGGTTACGACCTGATGGTGCAGGCCATGACCGGCCTGATGGGCATCACTGGCCGTGCCGACAGCGAACCCGGCGGCGGCCCGCTGCGCGTCGGTGTGGCCGTGATTGACCTGTTTACCGGGGTGTACGCCAGCACGGCGGTGCTGGCTGCGCTGCATGCGCGCCAGCACAGCGGGCGCGGCCAGCACATCGACATGGCTTTGCTAGACGTTGGCATGGCCATGCTGGCCAACCAAGGCGCCAGCTTTTTAGCCACCGGCAACACCCCGGCGCGCCAAGGCAACAGCCACCCCAGCTTGGCGCCCTACCAAGACTTTGCGACGCAAGACGGCTCCATGCTGCTGGCGATTGGCAACGACGGCCAATTTGCCCGTTTTTGCGCCGCTGCCGGTCAGCCGCAATGGGCGCAAGACCCGCGCTTTGCCAGCAACCGCCTGCGCGTAGAGCACCGCCAAGAGCTGATCCCGGCCATGCAAGCCGTCACCCGCACGCGCAGCACCGCCGACTGGATTGCCCTGCTTGAAGACAAAGCCGTGCCCTGCGGCCCGATCAACACCATTGCCCAAGCCTTCGGCGACGCCCAAGTGCAAGCGCGTGGCCTGCGCATCGAACTGCCGCGTGCCGCCGGTGACGGCATCAGCCACATCAGCGGCGTTGCCAGCCCGCTGCGCCTGTCCGAGCACCCGCCGGTGTTGCGCCACGCCCCGCCGGCGCTGGGCCAACACACCGACGAGGTGCTGGCTGAGATGGGTTTGGACGCCGCCCACATCGCCCAACTGCGCAGCAGCGGGGTGGTGTAAGTTTTTTAACGCACCCGCTCAAATCCGCCCGCAACCCACGCGCTGGCGCTATCGACTGTCAGCTTGAAGGCCGGTGGCACTGGCACACGTGCCAGTTCTTCGCCCAGCGCGTTTTGCGCGCTCAGGCTGGCGCTGGCGCCGTCCTCGTCGGGCACGATGGTCAGCAGCACGCGCAGGCGCTCGCCTTGCACTGTCACGCTGACGCTTTTGTTCAGTTGCGCGTGCAGTTGCTGCTCGTGGCGGCGCAGAATTTCGTTGGCGGTTTTGACCAGCGTATTGAAGGCGTTGACGTCCAGCGGCTTGGGGTTTTTCTTGTCGCGCCCCATCGTCCACGGGCCCACCAGCGCCGGCTCGTCGTGGCCGTGCAGCGTCATCGACACTGCCCAGCCATCGTCGTCCTCGTTTTTGATGACGCACGCCGTCCAGCGCTCATCGCTCCAAAGGCGTGGTTCTTGGGTCGGCTCTA
>JAGNSH010000165.1 GCA_017988165.1 Giesbergeria sp.
CCATTGGCCGCGCAGCGCGCAACCTGAACGGTAAAGCCATGCTGTACGCCGACCGCATCACCGATTCGATGCGCAAAGCCATCGACGAAACCGAACGCCGCCGCGCCCGCCAGCTAGCGCACAACAGTGCCCAAGGCATCACGCCGCGCAGCATCGTCAAGCAGGTGCGCGATTTGATTGATGGCGTCTACAGCGAAAAAGCCGGCAAAGATGCCGAGCGCTTGGAATACGCCGCGTTGCAGCGCGCCAAGATTGAAGATATGTCCGAAAAAGACGTGGCGCGCGAGATCAAGCGGCTAGAGAAACAAATGATGGAGCACGCCCGCAACCTGGAGTTTGAGCAGGCTGCCAGCGTGCGCGACCAGCTCGGGCGGCTCAAAGATCAGGCTTTTGGCGCCCATGGCAGTGAAAATCTGCCGCTTTGAAGGGACTTTGTGACCAAGCTGACAGTAATGTGACTGGCAAGTTTCTTTACCCGACAAATTTAATAGGGTTAGTGCTATACTGTGGTCAAACACTCAACCAATACCCCCCGCGATGAACGGCTTTGCTCTGGTACCCACCAAGGCGAGGTAGAGGGTAGAGACGGTTCCCCGTGACGGCCATCAGCCATTCACCGGGGCTTTTTGAACCAACAAGCCTAATAAGGAGCTTGCGATGCGTCTCACTACCAAAGGCCGGTTTGCGGTCACCGCCATGATTGATTTGGCTTTGCGCCAAAACAATGGCCCTGTCACTTTGGCTGCTATCAGCCAGCGCCAGCGCATTTCGCTGTCGTATTTAGAGCAACTGTTTGGCAAGCTGCGTCGCCACGAACTGGTCGAATCGACCCGTGGCCCCGGCGGCGGCTACACCTTGGCACGCAAGGCTGGTGACATCACCGTGGCCGACATCATTGTCTCGGTCGATGAGCCCATCGACTCCACCCAATGCGGCGGTAAAGAAAACTGCTTGGGCGAAGCCGGTCGCTGTATGACGCACGACCTGTGGGCCGCGCTGAACACGCGCATGGTCGAGTTTTTGGACTCCGTCACGCTGCAAAAGCTGGTGGACGAGCAACTGGCTAAGGGCGTACAAATCGAAGACCGCCCGGCCGTGCGCCGCGCCATCTCGACCACCCCGGTGATCAAACCGATCCGCATCAACGCGCCCAATTCGGTGTTTGCCTTGGGCAACGTCTTCGCCAAGTCCTGACCACCTGAGTCTGAGCGCAGTCAGCGCCTGCGCCTGCGTCTTTGCACCGGGCGCTCTGCTTTGGCCTTGGCGGTCGGGCAGGGCACTTTGATTTCGCCTATTTTTTGTTTTGCTAGCCAAAACCCTACTGAGCCAGCCATGGACATCACCCCACATTTCCCTATCTATCTAGATTACGGCGCTACCACCCCCGTTGATCAGCGCGTGGTGGACGCCATGATTCCTTGGTTGCGCGAGCATTTCGGCAACGCCGCCTCGCGCAGCCACGCTTGGGGCTGGGAGGCTGAAGAAGCCATTGAAAACGCCCGTACCCAAGTAGCTGACCTGATTGGTGCCGACCCGCGCGAAATCGTCTGGACCAGCGGTGCCACCGAGTCGATTAACTTGGCTCTCAAAGGCGCGGCCCAGTTCTACAAAGGCAAGGGCAAGCACCTGATTACGCTGAAAACCGAGCACAAAGCCGTGCTCGACACCATGCGCGAGCTGGAGCGCCAAGGCTTTGAAGTCACTTATCTGGACGTGCAAGCCGACGGCTTGGTGAACATGGATGCGCTCAAGGCCGCCATTCGCCCCGACACCATTTTGATCAGCGTGCTGTTTGTCAACAACGAAATCGGCGTGATTCAAGACGTGGCCGCCATTGGCGCGCTGTGCCGCGAAAAGGGCATCTTGTTCCATGTCGATGCCGCCCAAGCCACTGGCCGGGTAGCGATTGATATGGCCACGCTGCCGATTGACTTGATGAGCATGACGGCGCACAAAACCTACGGCCCCAAGGGTGTGGGCGCTTTGTTTGTGCGCCGCAAACCGCGTGTGCGCCTGGAAGCGCAAATCCACGGCGGTGGCCACGAGCGCGGTATGCGTTCGGGCACCTTGCCGACGCACCAAATTGTCGGTATGGGCGAAGCCTTTCGCTTGGCCAAACTCGAAATGGCCGAGAGCAATGCCAAGGCGCACGCCTTGCAGCAGCGCTTGCTGGACGGCTTGAAGGACATCGAGCAGGTGTTCATCAACGGCAGCATGGAGCACCGTGTGCCGCAAAACCTCAACATCAGCTTCAACTATGTTGAAGGCGAGTCGCTCATCATGGGTATCAAGGGCTTGGCGGTGTCGTCGGGCTCGGCCTGCACCTCGGCCAGCTTGGAGCCTAGCTATGTGCTGCGCGCCTTGGGCCGCAGCGACGAGCTGGCGCACAGCAGCCTGCGCATGACCATTGGCCGCTTCACGACTGAAGAAGAAATCGACTACGCCATTGCCACCATCCGCGAAAACGTCGCCCGCCTGCGCGAACTCAGCCCGCTGTGGGAGATGTACCAAGACGGCGTGGACATCAGCAGCATCCAGTGGGCGGCCCACTAATTATTTATATCAAATTGGCCTCTAGCCCTTGTGTAGCAAGCGCTAGCAGCTATTAATAAAGGAGTAAATCATGGCCTATTCCGAGAAGGTAATTGACCACTACGAGAACCCGCGCAACGTCGGCTCGTTTGACAAGGGCGACGAATCGGTGGGCACCGGCATGGTCGGCGCACCGGCTTGCGGCGACGTGATGAAGCTGCAAATCAAGGTCAACCCCGAGACGGGCGTGATCGAAGACGCACGCTTTAAAACCTACGGCTGCGGCTCGGCGATTGCCTCGTCCTCGCTGGTGACCGAATGGGTCAAAGGCAAAACGCTGGACGAAGCCGCCGCCCTGAAAAACAGCGTGATTGCCGAAGAACTGGCGCTGCCGCCGGTCAAAATTCACTGCTCCATCTTGGCCGAAGACGCCATCAAGGCCGCAGTGAACGACTACAAAGTCAAACATGGCGCAGCCGCTGCCAGCAACCCTTAAGGACGCGCCATGGCTATCACGCTGACCGAAGCAGCGGCGCGGCACGTCAGCCGCTACTTGGCCCGGCGCGGCCAAGGGCTGGGGGTACGCCTCGGTGTCAAGACCAGCGGTTGCTCGGGCCTGGCCTACACGCTGGAATATGTCGACCAAGCCGAAGCCGAAGACGTGGTGTTTGAAAACCACGGCGTCAAGCTGCTGATTGACCCCAAAAGTCTGGCCTACATCGACGGCACCCAGCTGGACTTTGTCCGCGAAGGGCTGAACGAAGGCTTTCGCTTTAGCAACCCCAACGAGCGCGATCGCTGCGGCTGCGGAGAGAGCTTTCGGGTGTGAGCCTGTACGCCACCATCAGGCTTTGCCGTTCAACCGCCAGCGCACACCACGCTGGCGGTTTTTTTATGCTTGACGCCCCCATCAAACGCCACCATTGAATTTTTATGAACCTGCAATCTGACGATTTTGAATTGTTTGGCGTGCCCCAGCGCTTTGCCCAAGAGCGCAGCGCGCTGGACGCCCGCTGGAAAGAGCTGCAGCGCGAGGCCCACCCGGATCGCTTTGCGGCGCAGGGCGCGGCGGCGCAGCGCGTGGCCATGCAGTGGTCGGTGCGCATTAACGAGGCCTATCAGCGCCTGAAAGACCCGCTGCGCCGCGCCGCCTATTTGTGCGAGCTGCACGGCGCGCCCATCCGCGCCGAGGACAACACCGCCATGCCGGCAGAATTTTTGATGCAGCAAATGCAGTGGCGCGAAGATTTAGAGGATGCCGACAGCGCCGCTGCGGTGGACGCCCTCGAAGCCCAAGTGCAGCAAGCGCGCCGTGCGGCACTGGAGCGCTGCGCCAGTTTGATCGACACGCAGCGCGACTTTGTGGCCGCCGCGCAGCAGGTTAGAGCCCTCATGTTCATTGCGCGTTTTGCCAAAGACATCGTGCGCCGCCAAGATCAACTGGGACAATAAGCCCCTTTGCCCTTCTCTCACCTCACAAAATCCATGGCGCTGCTGCAGATCTCCGAACCCGGCCAGTCCCCCGACCCACACCAGCGGCGCATTGCCGTCGGCATTGACCTTGGCACCACGCATTCCCTCGTTGCCGCAGTGCGCCATGGCGTCGCTGAATGCCTGCCCGACGACCAAGGCCGGGTGCTGCTGCCGTCCATCGTGCGCTATCTGCCCGAAGGTAAACGCGACATTGGCTACGCAGCAGCTGCGCAGCAACAGCACGACGCACACAACACCATTGCCTCGGTCAAGCGCCTGATGGGCCGGGGTGTGGCCGATATTGCGGACCGAGAAAAACTGCCCTACGACTTGATCGGCACGGGCACTGACAGCGGCATGGTCAGCATCGTCACCGCCGGCGGCACCAAGTCGCCGGTGGAAATCAGCGCCGACATTTTGGCCACGCTGCGCTACCGCGC
>JAGNSH010000166.1 GCA_017988165.1 Giesbergeria sp.
CGCCAGCTGCCACCACCGAAAATTTGCACCGTCCAAGTCAATGCACCCAAAGGCCAAGACCGCGCCGCCGCATTGAGCGAGTGCATCAAAAAATAAAGCGCATCGCCTGCCTACTGGCCTACCAGCCGCGCGCCCAAAACGCCGCAATCACCGCCACCAGCGGCAACAGGTGCGACTGCACCATGATCAGCCGGCGCGTACTGCGCACTTGGGCAGCAGCCGGCAGTGCGCCGCTGCTGCGCACAGCGCTGCGCCAGCGGCGAAACGCCAGCGTCGCCGGAATCGACAGGGCAATCATCACCAGCAGCAACGTCAGCTTGGCGTGCAGCATCGGCTGGGTTAAGTACCACGACGCGCCTTTGATACCCCAAAAAATCCGCACCAGCCCGCTGGCCACCAGGGCGGCCATGCTGATTTGATAAATCACATCCAAGCGCACCAAACGCTCGACCACGGCGGCATTCATCCACTCGGTACGGCACAGCGCTGCTTGGCTGCTCATGAACGTCACCAGCGCCAAAATCGCCACCAAATGGGCGCTGGCCAATATCGCTTCTAAAGTCATTGCAAATCCTTGTGTTTGATCGAGTCTGCACGCTCGTGCCAAAAACCCGGTTGGCTGTAGTGGTGCTTGAGGTGCTCAATCCACAGTCGCACCCGCAGCGGCAAGTGTTTGGCGTGCGGAAAAACCACGTAAACACCATTGGGCGGCGCAGCAAAGTCTTCGAGCACCGCCACCAGTTGGCCGCTGGCGATTTCGTGCTCCACCTCCCACATGCTGCGCCACGCAATGCCAAAACCGGCCAAGCACCAGTCGTACAGCACCTGCCCGTCCGAGCAGTCCAACGGCCCCGCCGGGCGGATATGCACCAGCTCGCCAGCAGGCAGGCGAAAAGCCCAGCCGCGTGTTTGCGACGCATCGCTCGACAGCGCCAAACAGTCGTGCTGCGCCAGCTCGCTCGGGTGGCGCGGCTCGCCGCAGCGCTGCAAATATGCCGGCGCGGCAACGCACAGGCGGCGGTTGTCGGCAATGCGCACGCTGACCAAGGACGAGTCGGGCAAGTCGCCCACACGCACCGCGCAGTCAAAACCTTCACCGGCCAAATCGACCACGCGGTCGCTCAGGTTGAGCGAAATCACCACGTCCGGGTGCAGGGTGCGAAAACGCGGCACCAGCGGCGCGACGTGGCGACGACCAAAACCTGCCGGTGCGGTCAGGCGCAAATGGCCGCTGGCGCGCACGCCACCGGCTGAGACGCTGGCCTCGGCGTTGGCCACGTCGGCCAGCAGTTTTTGGCAGTCCTCCAAAAAGGCGCTGCCTTCGTTGGTCAGGCTGATGCGCCGGGTGGTTCGCAGCAGCAGTTTCACGCCCAAATGCTCCTCCAGTGCGTCCAGCCGGCGCCCAATGATGGCGGGCGCTACGCCCTCGGCACGCGCCGCCGCCGTCAGACTGGCGCGCGTAGCCACGGAAACAAAAGATGCATACGCCTTGAATTTGTCCATAATGATTACTATTAATTTAATAGCTGCTAGCGCCCGTATTTAAAGGGATAGAGGCCAATTTATCTTATAATGCGCCGTACTCAGGTCGCGCGACACCACCACCGACTGGCCGTCGCGGCAACCGTCTTTGTGGGTGGCTAATTTCATGGAAGGCAGGGCTTGGTAACAATCAATGAAATGGTATGGAGGCGTATCGCGTCCATTGTCAGGCGCAGCAGGGCGCGCCAATGGCGATGATGCCGCGCCGTGGGCTGCTGCTGCTGACGACCGGGGTGCTGGGGCTGCACTGGCTGGCGCTGGCAGCACTGCCGCTGCAGTCGCACACGCCGCTCAATCCGCCCGCGCCAATGGCTTTCAGCACGCGCACAGTGACGGCACCGGTGGCTGTGCCCGTCGCCGCAATCAAAGCAGCGCCAGCGCCCAAAGCAGTAGCGCCCACAGTCGCCCGCCCAAAGCCGCCCAAACCCAAACCTGCTCCCACGCCTGAACCCGCCGCTGTCAGCGAACCGGCATCTAGCAGCGCTATTGCCGTCTCCAGCGCAGCCTTGGCCGCACCTGACACCGCCAAAGCACCCGAAACGCCCGAAGCACCCGAAGCGCCCGAGACGTTTGAAGTCGCCGCCGCCGCCAACGCCCTCGACATCGCCACACCCACGGCCACTGAGCGCAACCTCCCCGCAGCCGCGCCACCGGTGCATATCCCGCCGCCGCAGCGATTGGAGTTTGATGTCAGCGGTGCGGCCAAAAAATTCCACTACAGCGCTAACGCCGAGCTGCTGTGGCAGCACGACGGCCACAGCTACCGGGCGCGGCAAGAAATCAGCGTGTTGTTTTTGGGCGCGCGCACGCAAACCAGCACCGGCACGCTCACCGACGCCGGCCTGCGCCCGCAGCGCTTTGGCGACCGCTCCCGCAGCGAGCAAGCGGCGCATTTTGACTACGCCGCCAGCCAAGTCACTTTCAGTGCCAACACGCCGACAGCGACGCTGGTGGCCGGCGCGCAAGACCGCCTCAGCGTGTTTATCCAGCTGGGCGCGCTGCTGGCAGCTGCGCCGGACAACTACCCCAACGGCACGCGCATCACGCTGGCCACCGTAGGCGCACGCTCAGCCGACGTTTGGACGTTTACGCTTGAGGGCGAAGAGGTGCTGGACTTGCCCGCCGGCAGCATCAGCGCACTCAAACTGCAGCGCCTGCCGCGGCGCGACCACGATTACGACCAAAAGGCCGAGCTGTGGCTGGCACCAGCGCTGGGCTATTTGCCGGTGCGCATCCGCATCACCCAAGCCAACGGCGACTTTGCCGACCTGCGCCTGCGCAGCCACGCCGCGCCATAAAAGCGCGCCAAACCCCCGCCCCCACACAACCGACAGGCTTGGGAGATACTGGGGCATCAACAAATAACGCCGTCTTTAGCCGCGCAGAGGCTTGAATTTCAGGCTTTTTCGGTCATCTGACCAGGACAACGATCAGGGAGATCACACCATGCAAATGCTCTACGACTCAGAATCTTTTGTGGTTGTCCACATGCTGCCCGATGTGCTGCAAGCTGCGGATGCGTCTGCCAAGGACAGCCAAGACAAACCCGGGCCCGTGCCGCAACTGGCGCGCCACGGTTTTCAGATTGTGGACAAGCGCTCGGGCAAAGAGCTGTACCTCGATGGCTCGTGGGCCGAGATGTTTCAGCAAAAAATCTTGGCTTGGCAGCGCGAGACGCCCACCCAAGAAGAGGTGGAAGACACCTTGGACCGCTACACCGGCTTGGCACAAAACCCGGTGGTAGTGCATTAAACACCGGCTGTCAGGCAAAAATCAGCATTAAAAGTGCCTCAAGCCCAAGCATGGCGTGCGGTTGCAGCTATCAATTCAATAGTTAGCTAGCGCACGCACCGCAGGCACCGTTTGTCCCCTTTGTTTATGTCCCGTTTTGTGTACCGCTGCTTTTTTGTGCGGCTGTGTGCCTTGGCTTTGGTGCTGGGCAGCAGTGCCTGCACCTCGCCACTGACGCTGGGTGGGCGCTTTGCCCTGCTACCGGCCGACGTGCTCATGCTGGGCGAGCAGCACAACGCGCCTGAGCACCAAGTCTGGGAAGCCGACACCGTCGCGTGGCTGGCCGGCAACGGCGTACTGGCGGCGCTGGTGCTGGAGATGGCCGAGTCTGGCCGCAGCACCAGCGCCTTGGCACCCAACGCCAGCGAGGCGGCGGTGCAAAAAGCACTCTACTGGAACGACGCCACGTGGCCGTGGGCTGTTTATGGCCCCGTGGCGATGGCGGCGGTGCGCGCCGGCGTACCGGTGCTGGGCGGCAACCTGCCGCGCAAGCAGCTCAACGCCACCACCGTCGACGCCGCGCTGGACGACAAAGTCTCCGCCGCCGTCTGGCAACGCCAACTGGAGGCGGTGCGCAAAGGCCACTGCGGCCTGCTGCCCGAGCGCATGTTGCCCGGCATGGTGCGCGTACAAATTGCGCGCGACATGCAAATGGCGCAGACCGCGGCCAGCGCGGTGCAAGTCGGCAAAACGGTGGTCATCGTTGCCGGGGGCGGCCATGTACAGCGCAGCATTGGCATTGCGCTGCATTTACCGGCCAATTTAACATCAAAAGTGGCTCTAGCCCAAGCGGGGCGTGCGCTAGAAGCTATAGATAAAGAAGCAGATTGGATCCACACCACCCCGGCGTTGCCCAAGGAAGACGCCTGCGCCGCGCTGCGCCAGCAGTGGCAAAAAACCACGCCTTAAAGCCAACTTACTCCGGCGCAGGACCTTGGGCACCCAGCAGCGCGGCAAAATCGGCCGCCGGCACCGGGCGGCTGCGCAAGTAGCCTTGGTAGCTTTGGCAGCCGCGCTCGCGCAAAAACGCCAATTGCTCGGCAGTTTCCACCCCTTCGGCCAGCACCTCTAGGCCCATGCTGTGGCCCAT
>JAGNSH010000043.1:0-8073 GCA_017988165.1 Giesbergeria sp.
CGTTTCAGCGCGGTCAGCGCCTCGATGACGGCGGTCAGCTCCATGCGGTTGTTGGTGGTGCCCAGCTCGCCGCCGCACAGCTCTTTTTCGACCGCGCCCGAGCGCAGCAGCACGCCCCAGCCGCCGGGGCCGGGGTTGCCTTTGCAGGCGCCGTCGGTATAAATCACAACTTCGTTCACTCACAAGTCCTGTCTCGGGGGATGAAAACCCGCCACTGAGGTGGCTGCGCGCACTGGCGCCGCGCTGGCGCTCCACGCCGGTTTGAGCAGGTGCAGGCCATGCACGCGCTTGACTGCCACCACAAAATAAGCGGCCCCAAGTATCGGCCAAAAGCGCTCGCCCACAGCGTCCATCCAGGCCCAGCGCTGCAGCCACGCCTGACTGCGCACGGCGGGGCGGTAGCAGCCAAAGCGCACTTCTTCGACCTCAAAACTCAGCAGCCGCAGCCAGTCGCGCAGGCGCCACGGCGCAATCAGTTGCACGCCTTCGGGCCAATACAGGGCGCCAGCGCCAGCGCGCTGCTGTAGACGGGCGTACTGCTGGCGCAGTCCCCACAGGCTGGCCGGGTGCAGGCCGCTGATGACCAAGCGCCCCTCGGGCACCAGCACGCGCGCGGCTTCGCGCAGGGCGGTGTGCGGGTCGTGGCTCATTTCCAGCGCGTGCGGCAGCACCAATAAATCGAGGCTATCGTCAGAAAACGGCAAGGCTACGGCGTGCGCCAGCAAGCTGGCAGACCACGGCGCAGGGTTTTCTAGGGGGGTAGCGTGGTCAGCGCCCAACGCCAACCAGCGGTGCGGCATACGGTTGGCGCGCAAGCCCGGTAACATCGGCATCCCCAGCTGAAGGCTGTAGTAGCCGAAAACGTCGGCCACCGCTTCGTCAAACCGCGCCTGCTCCCATTGCAGCAAGTAGCGCCCCGGCGGAGAATCGAACCAATGGTGCAAACCTGTATTTTGAGTGCTCATGAATCTGCTGCCACTGCCTGCTTTTTGCGACAACTATGTCTGGATGCTGCACGACGAATGTGTCGCCATCGTGATCGACCCCGGCGCGCCAGAGCCGGTATTGCAAGCATTAGACCGGCTGGGCGTTGCACTGCAGGCGATTCTAGTCACGCACCACCACAGCGATCACACCGGCGCCGTGCCAGCGCTGCGCGTGGCCAGCGGCGCCATCGTTTACGGCCCAGCGCGCGAGCGCATTCCCGAGCCGTTTGTGCCAGTGCAGCAAGACGCGCAAGTTGATGTGCCGTCATTAAATTTGTCGCTGCGCGTGCTCGACATTCCTGGCCACACCGCTGGCCACGTCGCCTACTACGCCGAGCCCGTCGGCCAAGCGCCACTGCTGTTTTGCGGCGATACGCTGTTTTCTGGCGGCTGTGGCCGCGTTTTTGAGGGCACAGCGGCGCAAATGCTGGCCTCGCTGCAAACGCTGGCGGCGCTGCCAGCCGAGACGCGCATTTGCTGCGCCCACGAATACACACTATCGAACCTGAAATTTGCCCGCGCGGTGGAACCCGGCAACGCCCAGCTACTCCACCACAGCGCGCTGTGCGAGGCACTGCGTGCCCAGCAGCAACCAACTTTGCCGTCAACCATCGCCCTAGAGCGGCAAATCAACCCTTTTTTACGCACCCACGTTAGCGCCGTCATCGAAGCAGCACGTGGCTTTGATCCTTCAATCGACCCGACCGACGCCGTCGCCGTTTTTGCGGCACTGCGTGCATGGAAAAACAACTTCTGATGAAACTTTTGCAAGTGGCCTGCCTCACAGGCGCGTTGTGGCTCACGGGTTGCGCCACCAATGGCACCAGCCCCGTCGCCAGCACCGACGACACCTCCTCCACCTCCTCCACCTCCTCCACCTCATCCAGCTCTTTCACCTCTGGCACCAGCTCGATTGCTGGCTTGGCCATGCCCGCGCCGCCCATCAGCAACGTGCCACAAGGCGAGTTGCGCCCGATCACGGCGGCGCAGGCGTCCAGCCGGCAAGTCGCGTCACTGTCGCCGCCGGCAGATTTGTGGGATCGCATTCGCCGTGGCTTTGCCATGCCCGACCTAGAGCAAGACCTGGTGCAAGACCGCGAGCAGTGGTACGCCACGCGCCCGGACTACATCCAGCGCATGACCGAGCGCTCTAGCAAATACCTGTTCCACATCGTCGAAGAACTAGAGCGGCGCAATATGCCGACCGAGCTGGCGCTGCTGCCGTACATCGAAAGCGCCTTCAATCCACAGGCAGTCTCCAGTGCCAAAGCCGCTGGGATGTGGCAATTTATGCCGGCCACGGGCAATTATTTCGACCTGAAGCAAAACGCTTTTCGCGATGACCGCCGCGATGTGCTGGCCTCCACCCGCGCCGCGCTGGACTATCTGCAAAAGCTGCACCGTATGTTTGGTGACTGGCATTTGGCGCTGGCGGCCTACAACTGGGGAGAGGGCAGTGTCAGCCGCGCCATTGCGCGCAACCAAAAAGCCGGTTTGGGCATTAGCTACGCCGAACTCAATATGCCCGCCGAAACGCGCCTGTATGTGCCCAAGCTGCAAGCGGTCAAAAACATCGTCGCTGACCCGGACGCCTTTCGCGCCGAACTGCCGCTGATTGAAAACCACCCGTACTTCCAAACTGTCGACATCGACCGCGACATCGACGTCAAACTGGCCGCCAAATTGGCCGACGTGAAAGAGTCCGACTTCAAAGCGCTCAACCCATCGCTGCACAAGCCGGTGATTTTTGCCGCTGGCACGCCGCAAATTTTGCTGCCGTGGGACAACGCCCAAGTGTTTGAGCGCAACTTGCTGGCCTACAAAGAAAACCAATACGCCAGCTGGACGGTGTGGACACTGCCCACCACCATGAGCGTGGCCGAGGTGGCCCAGCGCGTCGGCATGGCCGAGGGCGACCTGCGCAGCATCAACAACATTCCACCGCGGATGCTGATCAAAGCCGGCTCGGCGCTGATCGTGCCGCGCTCGACCACCACGCGCCAAGACGTGGCCGAGCACGTCGCTGACAACGGCCAGATGGCGCTGACGCCCGAAATCATCACCCGGCGCACCACCGTGCGCGCTGGCAAGCGCGACAGCGTCGCCAGCATTGCCAAGCGCTACCGCTTAAGCGCCACCAGCGTGGCCGGCTGGAATGACACCAAGACCAGCGCTTCGTTTAAGAAAGGCGAAAGCGTGGTGCTGTATTTGCCAATAAAAATCAAAACCGGCGACGTCGGTGGCCGTGTGCGCCAAGCCAAAGCGGGCAACAAAAAATCAGCCCCACAAAAAACCGCCCGCGCCTCGCAGCGCAGCAGCCAGCCAAGCAACCGCGGCGGTACACCCAAAAAAGTCTCTAAGCGCTGAACTTGAGCTTGGCTTTGTAGGCAAATTCAGTGGTGAAGGTGCGCGCCGTGTCCATGCGCGCCACCCCGTGATCGGTATCGGCCAGCGCCAGCGCACGCAAAGCCGTGGCCGGGCCGTTGCTGGGCATCATGCCGTCGGGCGACAGCGTCTCGCGCGCCCGGGCAAACGCGGCCAAATAGACGCTGCGCGCCGGCGCCAAACTCTGCGCTGGCAGCGCTTTGACCAAGTCCGCCGGGCCAGCAGTTTGCAGCCATTTCAGCGCGTGTACCACCGCATTGGCCAACGCCTGCGCTTGCGGGGCGCGTTTTTGTAAAAACGCCGCTGGCGCCACCAAGCAGCCGCTGGGCGCGGTGCCGCCAAACAAGGCTTGGGCGCCGCTCAGGGTGCGCGCATCGCTAACGATGCGCACGTCGCCTTGCTGCTCCAGCTGCGTCATCAGCGGGTCGCCGTGGCACAGCGCCTGCACCTGACCGGCGCGCAGCGCGGCAGCGGCGGGCGCGCCTTGACCAACCTCGACAAACGTCACCTCTTGCGGCGCCACGCCGGCCTGCGCCAGCGCCAAGCAGGCCACGGTGTGCGAGGGCGTATCGAGCGCGCATACCCCCACCTTGCGCCCGCGCAGGCTGGTTAAGTCTTTAGAACTGAAACGCGCCAGCGTGCGCAGCGACACGCCCAGCGCCATCTGCGCCGCCCGCCCTTGCACGACAAAACAACGCGCCGTGCCGGACTGGCGCAGCAGTTGCTGAAAATCAAGCGCGCACACATCGGCCGCGCCAGCGTGCATGGCTTGCAGCGCCAACGCATCGCTGGCGTAGGGCTGCAAGGTCACGGCCAGTCCCTCGGCGGTAAAAAAATTAAGTTGCTCGGCAATCGTCAGCGGCAGATGGCGAAAAGCAAACACGCTGCGCGCGCCGACGGCCAGCGTCAGGCGCTCAGGTGCAGCCGCCGGCAAGGCCGCCCACATTCCGGGCGCAGCCAAAGCGCCCAGAACCCCTAAAGCCCCGAGGGTGCGGCGACGGTTCAAAGAAGAAGGGGAAAAGGAAGAAAGCAAGGGACAAGAAAAAATGATGCAGTGCAGCAATATTGCCGCAGCTTGCCCCCGACTGCACTCAGTGCATTCCCTGAGGTGGTTCTACCTAGCCCAAAAGAATGTGCTCAACGAAAGCCAAGAAAGAAAATAATGATGTTAAGCAACAAGGCCAAGGCCCAAACAATGCTGCGCGCGCCCGCCCGATCGGCCACATACAGCGCGATGTACGCCACCCGCAGCCCAATGAACGACGCCGCCAGGCCGTCAAGCCATGCCTGCTGCGCGCCCAACTGGTGGGCGATGATGACGGCGCCGATAAAAAACGGCAGCGCCTCAAAGCTGTTGTCCTGCGCCGCATTGGCCCGGGCGCTGCGCTCGTCTTGGCGCGCCAGCCAAGCGCGCGGGTTGTGGTTGTCGTAGCCACCCTGTTTGCGCGACTTGCCAATGCCGCTGCGCTTGGCCATGCCGGCGCAGACCACCGGCAGCAAAGCCGCCACCAAAATACAGCCATAAGCAATCGTGAAATTTGTCATAACGCCAGTCCTTTGTCCTTGATAGAGAGTGTTTTGAGCCTCTAGCGCCCGTGCGATAAGCGCTTGTAGCTATTAAAAGACTAGCGCCTGTCGGCCAGCGCATGGGCAATGGTGCCCAAGTCAACGTATTCCAGCTCGCTGCCCACCGGCACGCCACGCGCCAAGCGGGTGACGCGCAGGCCACGGCTTTTAAGCGCTTCGCTGACGATGTGGGCCGTGGTTTCGCCCTCGGCGGTGAAGTTGGTGGCCAAAATCACTTCTTCGACCACGCCATCGCTGGCGCGATCGAGCAGTTTTTTTAGGCCAATATCGTGCAGCCCAATGCCGTCCAGCGGGCTAATGCGCCCCATCAGCACAAAGTACAGGCCATCAAAGGCGCTGGTGCGCTCCAGCGCGGATTGGTCGGCAGGGGTTTCAACCACGCACAGCCGGGTGGCGTCGCGCTCGGGGTCAAGGCACACCGCGCACAGGGCGCCCTCAGTAAAGGTATGGCAGCGCGTGCAGTGCTGCATGGTGTCCAGCGCCCGCGCCAGCGCTTGGGCCAGCAGCAGCGCACCTTCGCGGTCGCGCTGCAGCATATGAAACGCCATGCGCGCGGCCGACTTGATGCCCACGCCCGGCAGGCGTTTGAGCGCCTGAATCAGCGCGTCAAGCGAGTCGGTGCTGGACATATTTGACTGCCCTGTAGGTCAAAAATCAGAACGGAAACTTCATGCCACCGGGCAGGCTGGGCATACCGGCGGTGATTTTTCCCATCTTGTCAGACGAGGTTTCTTCGGCCTTGCGCACGGCGGCATTGAAGGCCGCTGCCACCAAGTCTTCCAACATGTCTTTGTCTTCGGCCAGCAAGCTGGGGTCGATGGTGATGCGCTTGACGTCGTGTTTGCAGGTCATCAGCACTTTGACCAGGCCAGCGCCCGATTCGCCTTCGACCTCGATGTGGGCCAGCTCGTCTTGGGCTTTCTTCAGGTTGTCCTGCATGGCTTGGGCTTGCTTCATCAGGCCAGAGAGTTGTCCTTTATTGAACATGGGTCACCTTTCGTGTGGGAAAAAATAAAAACAAAATCAAAAATCAAAAATCAAAAATCAAAACGCCCGTTCTGCCGATTCAGCGCGGCGGCGGCGTGATGCTACCGGGCACGATTTTGGCGTCGTAGGCCTGCACCAGCGTTTGCACAAACGGGTCGTTCATCACGGTCTCATGCGCCAAGCGCTGGCGCTCTTTTTCTAGCACCGCATTGCGCCGCGCCGGGCTGTCAGTAATCGGCCCGACCTCAATTTCAATCTGCGCCGTGTGGCCAGCGGCTTCTAGCGCGGTGCGCAGGCGCTCGCGCGCCATCGGCTGGTTGAGCGATTCGCGCTCGACGCGCAGCAGCCAGTGGTCGGCGTGGCGCGCTATCAGCTGCGATTGCAAAGCCAGCTCGCGCACCAGTGCCGTAATCGCCTCGCTAGCGGCCAGCGAGTGCACCACGCCGTGCCACCAGTCGCCGTCAGCAGTGTCCATCACTGGAGCTACAACCGGCGCTACAGTCGGCGCAGCAATCGGCGCAGCAGCGACCATCACTACGTTTTCAATAGCTGTAGCCGCAGGCGGGACGGGGGCTACAGGCGGTTTTGGTATATTTTCTGCCACTGCGCTGGCGGCCAAGGGTGCGGGCGCTGGAACGGGAACGGGGACTGGGATCGCGGCAGGCGCAGGCAGCGCTGGCGCTGGGGCGGCGGGTTCAGTAACCGGTTCAGCGGCTAGTTTCAGTGTTTTTTTTTCAGCCACCACGCCCATTGCGCCTTCGGGCTTAAACGCCAGCAGGCGCAGTAACACCATCGTCAGCGCTGAATATTCATCGGGTGCCAAGCCCAGCTCGCCGCGTCCATGCAGGCAAATGCTGTAGAGCAGCTGCGTCTCGTCCGCTGGCAGCAGCGCCGCCAAGCGCAGCACTTCGGCCGCGTCGGGGTCGCTGGCGTCCACCACGGCGGCGCGCTGCGGCACGGCTTGCAAGACCGCCATGCGCTGCAATACGGCGCTCATGTCTTCCAGCGTGGACGCGCCCGACAGGCCGTTAATGCGCAGCACGTCCACCGTATCGACCAGCGTTTTGCCGTCGCCCCGCGCCAGTGCGTCAATCAGCTGGAACACATACGAACGGTCGACACTGCCCAGCATCAGGCGCACGGCGGCTTCGGCAATTTGGCCGCTGCCAAAGGCAATCGCTTGGTCGGTCAGCGACAGCGCATCGCGCATCGAGCCGCGTGCGCCGCGTGCCAACAGACGCAGCGCTTGGGCCTCGGCGGGGACGTTTTCTTGCGCCAAGACGTGGGTCAGGTGCTCCAGCACCGTCTCCGGTGCCATCGGGCGCAGATTGAACTGCAAGCAGCGACTGAGCACCGTGGCCGGCACTTTTTGCGGGTCAGTGGTGGCCAGAACAAACTTCAAATACTCGGGCGGCTCTTCCAGCGTTTTGAGCATGGCGTTGAACGCGGTGTTGGTCAGCATGTGCACTTCGTCGATCATGAAGACCTTAAAGCGCCCCTGCACCGGCTTGTAAACCGCTTGCTCCAGCAGGCTTTGCACCTCGTCGACGCCGCGGTTGGAGGCGGCGTCCAGCTCGGTGTAGTCAACAAAACGCCCGCTGTCGATGTCGCGGCAGGCTTGGCAGACGCCGCACGGCGTGGCGGTGATGCCGCCTTGGCCGTCTGCGCCTTGGCAGTTGAGCGACTTGGCCAAAATGCGCGACACCGTGGTCTTGCCGACGCCGCGCGTGCCAGTAAACAGATAAGCGTGGTGCAGGCGCTGCTGCGTCAGCGCGTTGGTCAGCGCTTGGACGACGTGCTCCTGCCCCACCATTTCAGTGAAATTTTGCGGACGGTATTTGCGGGCCAACACGAGATAGGACATGGGGGGTGATTCTATGTGGCTGCGCCCGCCAAAAACACGCAGCGCATGGCATACAATGCGCGCTGACGGGCCTCCCCGCATGGTGAAGCGGCCAACCGGGTCAGGTGGGGAACCAAGCAGCCCTAACTGTGGAGCCAGTGCCGGGGGTAAGGCTCGTCAACCTCTTCTTTTCGCGTTGCCCACGGCAGCGCGGCAACCAAGCACAGGGCGCACCCCGCCCCTTGGTGGCAGCAAACCACCCCCTCCCTTCTTCGCTCTTCTTCG
>JAGNSH010000043.1:8173-13146 GCA_017988165.1 Giesbergeria sp.
TCTTCCTTCTCGCGTGTATGTTTTTGCGCCTGTGCTGGCGCGCGCCGTCCGTATTAGTCCGCGCGCTGGGCTTGCTATGCTTGAACGCTCAGGCATACGCAGTGCGCCTGAACGCCAACATGGACATACGGACATACCAAGGAATAAAAGATGACAGAGAAAACAGCAGAGACAGTGGATGTACTGAGCGAAGTGCGCGGTCAAGTGGGCTTTATTACGCTGAACCGGCCACGTGCGCTGAACGCGCTGTCGCTGGGCATGGTGCGCGAGTTGATGGCGATTTTGCTGGCTTGGCAAAACGACGACCGCGTGCTGGCCGTGGCCGTGCGCGGCAGCAACAAAGAAGGCCCGTTTGGTGCCTTTTGCGCCGGTGGCGATATCCGCTTTTTGCACCAAGCGGGCACCGTGGGCAATCCGCAGCTAGAAGACTTCTTCACCGAAGAATATGTGCTCAACCACCTGATCCACAACTACCCCAAGCCGTACATCGCCTTTATGGACGGCATCGTCATGGGCGGCGGCATGGGCATCAGCCAAGGCGCGGCGCTGCGTATCGTCACCGAGCGCACCAAAATGGCGATGCCCGAAACGGCGATTGGCCTGTTTCCGGACGTGGGCGGTGGCTACTTTTTGTCGCGCTGCCCGGGCCATGTCGGCGAATGGCTGGCCCTGACCGGCGAGACGATTGGCGCCGAGCAAGCCATTGCCTGCGGCCTGGCCGACCGGCGCATTGCGCTGGACCAACAAGAGCCGCTGTGGCAGCAGCTGGGCCAAGCCTCGTTTGCCAATGGCGCCGCCATCAAAGACTTTGCCGCATCAAAATGTATAGCTGCAAGCGCAGAGCCAGTAAGGGCTAGAGCCGAAATTGACCAATATTTCACCTTAAACAGCGTCAGCGCCATCGTCGCAGCGCTGGAAGCAGCGGACAGCGATTGGGCGCGCGCCGCAGCAGTAACGCTGCGCAAACGCTCGCCGCTGATGCAGCACGTGGTGCTGGAGCAAATCCGCCGTGCGCGCAGCATGGACTTGGCGGCAGATTTGCGCATGGAGCGCGATTTGGTGCGCCACTGCTTTTACCTGCGCCCCGGCCAGAGCGAAACACTCGAAGGCATCCGCGCCTTGGCAGTGGACAAATGCCAAGCACCGCAGTGGCAACCGGCGCGCATCGAAGACGTGACGCCAGAGATGGTGGCACCGTTCTTTATCAGCCCATGGCCAGCAGTGGCGCATCCGCTGGCGCATTTGCAATAAGCGTTTGCAATAAAGCGTTTGCAGCGGCCATAAAAAAGCGGGACTTGGCAGCTAGGCACCGCTTTTTTTATCGATGGCGGCTTTTCATCACGCGCTCGACCTCACGTTTGCCTTCGCGGTCTTTGATGGTGTTGCGCTTGTCGTGCTCGGCCTTGCCTTTGGCCAAGGCTATTTCACACTTCACCCGGCCCTCTTTCCAGTGCAAATTGATCGGCACCAAGGTGTAGCCCTTTTGCTCAACCTTGATGATCAGGTGCTTAATTTGCTCTTTGTGCAGTAGCAATTTTTTGGTGCGCACCGAGTCAGGATTGACGTGGGTCGAGGCGGTTTTGAGCGGGTTGATTTGGCAGCCAATTAAAAACAGCTCGCCATTGCGGATCACCACGTAGCCATCGGTCAACTGCACTTTGCCTTCGCGCAGCGCTTTGACTTCCCAGCCTTCGAGCACCATGCCGGCCTCGTGGCGTTCTTCAAAGAAATAGTTGTATGCCGCTTTTTTATTGTCGGCAATGCGGGAGGAGGTTTGGGGTTTCTTGGCCATCAGGAATAAGGGCGCACCAGGAGGGAGATAAAAGGCCTCCCTACAATTGCAGGCTTCGCGCATCTGCGATTCTAGTTACTCCAGCCACGCTGGTGGCTTTAATAGCCGCAGCGCACGGCGCAAGCGCCTCCACATGAAAACTGTCAGCAAATCCGTATTGATCTGGTATAGCCCCGAAGAGATGTTTGCTCTGGTGGTGGGGGTCGAAAAATACCCAGAATTTTTGCCTTGGTGCGACCACGCGCGCGTGCTCGAACAAGACGAAACCGGGATGCTGGCCGAAATTGGCATTGCCTTTAGCGGCTTGCGCCAGACCTTTGTCACGCGCAACACGCACGAGACAGGTCGGCGCATGCAAATGCGTCTGGTCAAGGGGCCGTTTTCGCAATTGGATGGCGACTGGAATTTTCACCCCGTCGGCGACGGCAGCCAGCGCGCTTGCCGCGTCGAACTGCTGCTGAACTACGGCTTTTCTAGCAAAGCACTGGCGACTTTGGTCGGCCCGGTGTTTGACCGCATTGCAGGCACGCTAGTCGATGCCTTCGTCAAACGCGCTGAACAGGTGTATGGCTGAAGGCGTTGCCATACCCATACCCATACCGATGTCCATCACGCTGGCCACCTCGCCTGCGCCCGGCCAAGTGTGCGAGCAGGTGCTGCACTTGCCCAGCGGCACGCGTGTGGCGCAGGTGCTGGCGCAATATGGCGCAGAGACGGCGCTGTGCGGCATTTGGGGCCGCGTGGTGGCACCCGATCAGCTGCTGCGCGATGGCGATCGCCTAGAACTGTACCGCCCGCTCACCGTGGACCCCAAAGTAGCCCGGCGCGAGCGCTTTGCACGCCAAGGTGCGCGCACCACCGGCCTGTTTGCCCGCCAGCGCCCGGGCAGCAAGCCCGGCTACTGAAGCGTCAGCGGCCGCTCAGCGCTTGCAGTCCGAGTCGATGATCGACTGGATGCGGCGCACTTCAGCAGCACGCTCATTGGCATCCAATATCACCAGTTCACCTTGGGCGTTGGTCTGGCGGATGGGGCGCTGCGAGTCATAAGTGGTTTTGGCACGCTGGGCGCGTGTGCAGTTGTCAGCACGGACAGCGGCGCGCTTGGCCTCTTCGGCCTTTTTCTTGGCGGCTTCTTCGGCTTCTGCCTTGGCTTTTTTTTCTTCTAAGGCTTTATCGGTGCCACTGGCCGCCGTTGTCGCGGGCATCGCCGCCGGCGTTGCTGGCGTTGCTGCGGGCTTTGTGTCCTCTGCCGCTGCGCTGGGCTTCACCGCCAATAGCGGCTGGCTGTGGGGCTGCTTAAGAATGCGCGCGGGCGGCACATCCGCTGGCGGCGGGCGGTCGCTAAACACTTTGCGACCATCTTGGTCCGTCCACTGCCATTGCGCCATAGCACCGGCCGACCATATACCGGCCAATGTCCACAGAAAAATTTTGTGCATTTTCATGCTCGCCAGTGTAGCGGCGCCTACGGCGGCACAGTTGGCGCGTGTTTAGCGCTTGGCCGCGCGTGGCGGGTACAATCGTTTTTTTGGAGCTTTCACATGCGCCTTCTTGGAAAAGCGCTGACCTTCGACGATGTGTTGTTGGTACCAGCGTACTCCCAGGTCCTACCTAAGGACACTTCTCTTGCTACGCGCTTCTCGCGCAACATCTCGCTTAACCTGCCTTTAGTGTCCGCTGCCATGGACACGGTCACTGAGGCGCGCTTGGCTATCGCCATTGCGCAAGAGGGCGGGATGGGCATCATCCACAAAAACCTCTCAGCGCAGGAGCAGGCGGCAGAAGTCGCCAAAGTCAAGCGCCACGAGTCTGGTGTCGTCAACGACCCGGTCGTCATCACGCCCCAGCACACTGTGCTGCAGGTGCTGGAGCTGTCAGAGAACCTCGGTATCTCTGGCTTTCCGGTGTGTGATGGCGGCAAAGTCATCGGCATCGTGACCAGCCGCGACCTGCGCTTTGAGACCCGTTACGACGTCAAGGTCAGCCAGATCATGACGCCGCGCGAAAAGCTCATCACGGTCAACGAAAAAGACGGCACTACGCCGGTTGAGGCCAAAGCGCTGCTCAACAAGCACAAGCTAGAGCGCATCTTGGTGGTCAACGACGCCTTTGAGCTCAAGGGCCTGATCACTGTCAAAGACATCAACAAACAAACCACTTTCCCCAACGCTGCGCGCGACGCCTCTGGCCGCCTGCGCGTCGGTGCGGCAGTCGGTGTGGGTGCCGGCACGGAAGAGCGCGTTGAACTGCTGGTCAAAGCCGGTGTCGATGCCATCGTGGTCGATACCGCCCACGGCCACAGCCACGGCGTGATCGAGCGCGTACGCTGGGTCAAGCAAAACTACCCGCACATCGACGTGGTCGGCGGCAACATTGCCACTGGCGCTGCCGCACTGGCGCTGGTCGAAGCCGGTGCCGATGCCGTCAAAGTCGGCATCGGCCCGGGTTCCATCTGCACCACGCGCATCGTTGCTGGCGTCGGGGTGCCGCAAATCATGGCCATCGACAGCGTCGCTACCGCCCTGCAAGGCACCGGCGTCCCACTGATTGCCGACGGCGGTATTCGCTTTAGTGGCGACATTGCCAAGGCGCTGGCCGCTGGCGCATCGACCATCATGATGGGCGGTATGTTTGCCGGCACCGAAGAAGCACCCGGTGAAGTCATCCTGTACCAAGGCCGCAGCTACAAAAGCTATCGCGGCATGGGCTCGATTGGTGCCATGCAGCAAGGCAGCGCCGACCGCTACTTTCAAGAAGCCACCACCGGCAACCCCAACGCCGACAAACTGGTGCCCGAAGGCATTGAAGGCCGCGTGCCCTACAAAGGCTCGATGGTCTCCATCGTCTTCCAAATGGCCGGCGGCGTGCGTGCGGCCATGGGTTACTGCGGCTGCGCCACTATCCAAGAGATGAACCAGAAGGCCGAGTTTGTCGAAATCACCACGGCAGGCATCCGCGAAAGCCACGTCCACGACGTGCAAATCACCAAAGAAGCGCCCAACTACCGCGCTGACTGATCTTTCTTAATCTCCCTCCACAGGCCCGAACCGACACAGCGCGGCATTCGGGCCTTTGCCTTTGTTCTTGCCATGCAACACTCCAAAATCCTGATTCTCGACTTCGGCTCCCAAGTCACGCAACTGATTGCGCGGCGCGTGCGCGAGGCCCATGTGTACTGCGA
>JAGNSH010000167.1 GCA_017988165.1 Giesbergeria sp.
AAGTCAGGGTTTTCCACCCGCGTGACTGAGGGTTCCACCCAAGGGCAGGGCGCAAGGGGCTGCGTATATTGGCCAGTCCTTGTTGGCTCACCGTGGTTTGGTTTTTCATGACGCTTGTTTGCTGCGCCTTGGGGGTGGTCTGCTGTGGCACGGGCGGTGCCGGCAGCGCTGTGGCTGCGCTGTGCGGGGCGTGGACGTGACGCCTTGGGCGCCCGCTTGGCCGGGGGCCATGGCGTGGCGGATGGCCGCGCTGGCGGCGTTGGTGGTGCTGCTGGTGGGGGCCTTGTCTGGCTGGCTGGTGGCCCGCGCTTCGGGCGAGGAGGCGTTGCAGCAGTTGCAACGCCAGCAGACGGACGAGGTTGAAGTGGTGGCGCGCTTGCTGGCCAGCAAGATTGAGCAGAGCCAAAAACTGCTGCGCCAAGTGGCTGGCGGCATCAGCGCGCAGATGCTGGAGGCGCCGGCGTCGTTGCCTGCGCTGCTGCAACAAGTTTTGCCGGCCATCCAGTTTTTTGATGCGATGCAGGTGGCGCGCCAAGATGGCGAATTGCGCCTCAATGTGCAAGACGAGCGTCTAGACAGCGCCGCTAATTTAGAGCCCGCCGAGCGCGACAACCTGCGCCGCACCTTGCAAGAAGGCAAGCCAATGGTGTCCGAGCTGATAGCTGCACGCACCAGCGAGGCGCGCGTCATCTTCACCCAGCCCCTGCACCGCCCTGATGGCACGGTGATGGGCGTGCTGGCCGGTGGGCTCAAGCTGCAATCGCAAGGGGTGTTGCCGGGCTCGCTGCTGTTGCCAGCACGGCCAGACTCGCATTTGCTGGTGTTTACGCGCGACGGCACCATTCTTTTGCACCCCGACCCGGCGCGGGTGATGGGCCATGTGCGCGATGAGCCCGGCTTGGCGCAGGCCTACGCGCAGTGGAGCCGCCAAGGGCAGCCCATCGAGGGGCGCGCCACCACGCAGCAAGTGGCTGGCTATGTGGTCAGCATGGCTGGGATGCCCTTGCCGCAGTGGTGGGTGGCGCGGGTCAGTGCAGCGCAAACGGTGCTGGCACCGCTGCACGGGGCGCAGCAGCACGCATGGCGGCTGGTGGCAGTTGCGGCGGTGCTGAGTGCGGTAGCGCTGGCGGCGCTGCTGCTGTGGCTGGCGCAGCCTTTGGCCCGGCTGCGGGCGCGGGTGGCGGGTGTGCCGGTAGCACTCGATGCACCTTGGTCGCGTGCTGGCGGCGAGGTCGGCGCGCTGGTGCAGGCGTTTCAAGCGCTGCAAGCCCAGCAGGCGCAACAAGTGCAGCAAGCGGCGGCGCACGCCGCAGTGGTGGAGGAGTTTCGGGCGGTGATGGCGCACGCCTCGGTCAACGTCATGATTTTGCGCCGTGGCGTGCTGCGCAAGGTCGCCAGCCAAGCCTGCCGAATGCTGGGCTACACCCCAGAAGAGCTGCATGGCCGGGCGGCGCGCGAGTTGTATTTGTCCGACGCCGATTACGCCGACACCAGCGCCCGTATGCGCGCCGGTTTTGCGGCACACGGCAGCTTGATGGGCGAGGTGCGCCTGCGCCGCAAAGATGGCAGCGCCGTGTGGGTGCGGGTAGAGGGGCGCCGCATCGACCCGGCTGACGCCAGCAGCAGCGTGATTTGGACACTGGAAGACTTGACCGCCACCCACGCCGAGTGTGAGCAAAACATCTGGCTGGCCACCCACGACCCGCTGACCCAATTGAACAACCGCCAAGGCTGCGAGCGGCGCTTGTATGTGTTGCTGGCCGAGCGTTTAGCGCGCCCGCACTGCGCGCCATCCAGCACGCAGCCCGGCGCCGAAGCGGCAGATGGCGTGTTTTTATACCTCGATTTAGACCATTTCACCGTCATCAACGATGGCGCCGGGCACGACGCTGGCGACGATGTGCTGCGCCATGTGGCGCAATTGCTGCTGGCCCAAGTCGGCCAAAGCGGCTGGGTGGCGCGCTTGGGCGGTGATGAGTTTGGCGTGGTGCTGCCCGACTGCACCGCAGCGCACGGCGCCGAGGTGGCGGCCCAGCTGCGCGCGGTGGTGCAAGCCTGGGAGCCGATTTATCAGGGGCGCAGTTTTGCGCTGGCGGTCAGCATCGGCATGGTGGTGCTGGACGCGCGCACGCAAGACGCCGCCGGGGTGTTGCAAGCGGCCGATATGGCCTGCTACAGCGCCAAGCAGGCGGGCCGCAATCGCTTAGTGCTGGCGCTTTGAAGCTATTAAATTAATAGCTAATAGCGCTTATCTACATTGCCTTAGAGGCCTATTTGATTCAAAAGACCAGCGCAAACTGAGAGACAATCGCGGCCATGAGTTTTTTTGCCCCGTCTCTGACCCCGACCCCCTCTTCTGCCGTGGGCCCACCGGCGCGGCTGCAACTGAGCGGCATCACCAAGCGCTACCCGGCAGTGGTGGCCAACAACGCGGTTTCACTGACCGTGCAGCCGGGCGAAATCCACGCTGTGTTGGGCGAAAACGGCGCCGGCAAATCCACGCTGATGAAAGTTATTTACGGTGCGGTGCAGCCCGACGCAGGCAGCATCTGCTTTGACGGCCAGCCGGTGCAGGTGCGCAACCCGCACGCGGCGCGCGCGCTGGGCATTGCCATGGTGTTTCAGCATTTCAGCCTGTTTGACACGCTGTCGGTGGCCGAGAACGTCTGGCTCGGGCTGGACAAAAGCCAGCGCTTGTCTGAGGTGACTGAGCGCATCACGGCCACAGCGGCGCAATACGGCCTAGACATCGACCCGCTGCGCCCGGTGCATACCCTGAGCGTGGGCGAGATGCAGCGCGTTGAAATCATCCGCGCCCTGCTGACCCAGCCCAAGCTGCTTATCTTGGATGAGCCGACCTCGGTGCTGATGCCGCAGGCGGTCGAAAAGCTGTTTGTCGTGCTGCGCCGCATTGCCGCCGAGGGCTGCAGCATTTTGTACATCAGCCACAAGCTGCACGAGATTCGATCTTTATGCACCGCCTGCACCGTGCTGCGCGGCGGTGCGGTGACGGGGGTGTGCAACCCGGCTGAGGAATCCAACGCCTCGCTGTCGCGCCTGATGATTGGTGCCGAACCGCCCGAGTTGCTGCACCGCCCCATCCACGCCGGCGCGGTGGTGCTGGCGGTGCAAGACTTGCATTTGGCGCGCACCGATCCGTTTGGTGTCGATTTGGTCGGCGTGCATTTGCAAGTGCGCGCGGGCGAGGTGGTGGGCATTGCCGGCGTCTCGGGCAATGGGCAAAAAGAATTGCTGTACGCGCTGTCGGGCGAAGACCTGCGCGCCGCACCGGCCATGGTGCAGTTGGCCGGACAAAACGCTGGGCAGCTGGACCCGCGCGCGCGCCGGGCGCTGGGCCTGCACTTTGTGCCCGAAGAGCGCTTGGGCCGGGGCGCGGTGCCCGGCATGGCGCTGGCGCACAACTTGCTGCTGACGCGCAGTGACGCGCTGGGGGCGGGCGGCTGGATTCGCATGGGCCAGTTGCAGGCGCAGGCGCGCGCCATCATCGAGCGTTTTCAGGTCAAGGCCGCTGGGCCGCAGGCGCTGGCGCAGTCGCTGTCAGGTGGCAATTTGCAAAAATTTATTGTCGGGCGCGAGATGGACGCCCATCCCAGCGTGCTGATCGTCTCGCAGCCGACGTGGGGCGTGGACGTGGGTGCAGCGCAGCAAATTCGCGCGGCGATTTTGGCGCTGCGCGATGTCGGTTGCGCCGTGCTGGTGCTCAGTGAAGAGCTCGATGAGTTGTTTGATTTGAGCGACCGGCTGCACGTCATAGCCAAAGGGCATTTGTCGCCGTCGATTGACCGCGCCGACGCGACGGTTGAGCGTCTAGGCGAGTGGATGAGCGGTCTGTGGCAGGCCGATATGGCGGCGCCATTGGCGCCTGCTGCGCGTGCGCCCCGGCGCGATCGGCTGCGCACCTTGGCAGAGGAGGCACGCCATGCTCAAGCTTGAACCGCGCGCGCAGCCATCGCGTGCTTGGAGCTACGGCTCGCCGCTGCTGGCGCTGGCGATTACGGTGCTGATTGGCATGGCGCTGTTTGCCGCCTTGGGCAAAGACCCGGTGCGCGGTTTGCAGGTGTTTTTCTGGGAGCCAATTCGCACGTCGTATGCGCTGGGCGAGCTGCTGCTCAAAGCCACGCCGCTCTTGCTGATTGCGCTGGGGCTGGCGGTGTGCTTTCGCTCCAACATTTGGAACATTGGTGCCGAGGGGCAGTTCGTCATGGGCGCGATTGCCGCCGGTGGCGTAGCGCTGCTGGCCGACAAAACGACGGGCGGCTGGATCATGCCGGCGGTGCTGCTGGCCGGGGTGCTGGGCGGCATGGTCTGGGCGGGACTGGTGGCGCTGCTGCGCGACCGTTTCAACGCCAACGAGATTTTGGTCAGCCTGATGCTGGT
>JAGNSH010000168.1 GCA_017988165.1 Giesbergeria sp.
TGGCGGCGCGCGGTCAGCCGGGGTTTGCCGGTCTCGGGGTGCTTGCCCTTTTTGACCCAATACCACTGGCTTTGGCTGGCTTGCTGCTGCCGGTCGGTAAAAATCAGCAGGTTTTCGGCATGGCTGTGGGCAATGTGCTTCCACACGCGCAGGCGCTGGCTCTCGTCCGGCCAGCCGCCATCCACCACCACCTGAATGGCGATTACTCCGCCCAACTCCGCCACCGCACGGCGAGAAAAGCCAGTCTCGCCAGCTTGGTCAGCCAGCCAATCGCGCTCTGCACCGGGGCGGTTCCAGCCCAGCACATCAATAAATAACCGCGCAAAGTCAAACGCAGAGAGGTGCTTTTCAAAGCGGGGGAAGTCGAGTTTGGACATGGTTTACCTAGTTGCTGCTGTAGCCGGATTGCGTCATAAGTTAAGAACGCGTTTTTAAAAATATGAAACAAATCAATGGCTTATGTTTTAGACGCCGTCATAAAGCGTAATAAAGCGCATCGCAGTCGCTTTTGAATTCGACTTCCAGTGTTTCGCGCAGCGGGATGGTGCGAAGGGATGGCGTGCTCATAACGCCGCCCCCACCAACCCCAAAGAGCACACCACGCGCGGCTCGCGCAGGGCGGCGGTGTCTTCGGCGTAGGTCAGGCGGGTTTCTTCGCGCAGGGATTTGACGGCGCTGGCCAGTTCTTCGTCGTTCACGCCGCTGCGCATCAGGCGGTTGAGCAGGTCAGCCGCGCTTTCTAGCAGCGGGTGGTGGTAGATGTCGTCCACCGCGCGCTCCAGCTCTTCGTCGCGGAACAGGGTTTGCAGTTGCTCGGCGGCGTAGCTTTTGAGCCGCTCGTAAGCGCGCCGGCGCGGGCTGCTGGGGCGACCCAATCCGCCGCCAATAGCTTTGTCTTGGCTGACCGCCAGTTGCAGGCCTTGCACCACCAGCGCGTGGTGCTGCTCCAGCCGGGGCACAGCGGGCGTACCGGGCGCGCATTCGGCGGCGCGCAGGATGGTGAATTGCGATTCGGTGACGGTTTTACCATCCGCGCCCATCCACACCAAGTGGTCATTGCCTTCGGGCGATTTGACATAGACCAAAGCGCCGCCTTGCGCTGCGTTCAGGCCGAGTGCGGGCAGGCGGGCGCTGGCGGCATTCAGCGCAAACGCTTTGGCCGAATAGACCACCGGCGGCAGCGATTCGATGCTGTGCGCCAGCGCGGGCTGGCCTTTGGTGGCCTCTTTCCAGACTTGCCAAGCGTAGGAGGCCAAATCGACTTCGTCGTCCACGTCATCCAACACGCCTTGCTTTTCGGTGTACAGGTCGCGGATGGTGTTGGCCTCTTCGTCTTCAAAAAAGGCTTCGTCGGTGCCGACGACTTCGGCGTTTTCTTCCAGCCGCTGGCGAATGCGCTGGCGCAGTTTGATGAGGTCTTCCACGCCGTCAGCTGGCAAAAACGAGTAGCAAAAAATCTCCTCCGCCTGCTGGCCAATGCGGTCCACCCGGCCGGCGCGCTGTATCAGCCGGATGATGGCCCACGGCAAATCAAAGTTGACGACCACGCTGCTGTCTTGCAGGTTTTGGCCTTCCGACAGCACGTCGGTGCAAATCAGCACGCGCACTTCGTCGGCTTTGGCCAGCGTTTTGCCGTTGGAGCGCGGCGAAAAGCGACAGGCTTGGGTAAACGGGTCGGCGCTGGCGCCGGTGGCGACTTCGACGTGGGTGATGCCGGCCTTGCGGGCTTCGCGCGCCAAATAGCGGGCAGTGTCGGCAAATTGCGTGAACACCAGCACTTTGTCTTTGGCGTGGGTTTTGGTTAGCAGCCGGCGCAGCGCCAGCCATTTATGGTCAAGCGCCGCTTCCCACTGGCCTTGGGCGTGCAGCAGTTCTGACAGGGTTTGCGTGTCTTGCGCCAAATGCTCCATCAAGCGGGCGCTGAACAGCGTGGAGCGAATCCACTTGAAGCGTTTTTTATACTCGGTGGCGTACTGCTGATAGACCGCTTTGGCGCGGTCAAGGCTGTCGGGTTGGCTATCGGGTGCGTTATTGGCTTCGGACGCGGCATCGGCGGGGCTGTCCACCAAACCATCGAGCAAATCTTCTGGCTCGCCTTCCAATCCCTCGGCATCTTCGTCAACGTGCTCTGCATCCAACAGGCTGGCATCGAGTGTGCCCAGCGGCAGGTCTAGCCCGTTTTCAATCGCGTATTGGTAAATCTGGTTGCGCAGAATGTGCCGGTCAATCGACTGCAAAAACGAGAAACCACTCGATTCCAAACGCTTGAACAAGTTGGTGCGGCAAAAGCCCATCAGTCGCTT
Source organism: Giesbergeria sp. (assembly GCA_017988165.1). GTDB lineage: Bacteria > Pseudomonadota > Gammaproteobacteria > Burkholderiales > Burkholderiaceae_C > Simplicispira. The sequence continues at coordinate 2,304 of JAGNSH010000168.1, forward strand.
GCCAGCGCGCCCCAAGTCATCGATTTGCTTGCGCTCGGCGGGCATGGCGGTTTTTTCGGCTTGCGGCTCAACATACAAACCCAAGCCGTAGCGCGGTACGTGCAGGGCGTTGATGCAGTCCACTACCGCTGGCGAGTACAGGCGGGCGTAGCGGTCGTCCGCATCGGCATCGCTGACGCTGAAGGTGACCGACAGCGGTTTGCGCAGCGGAAAGTAGCGCCGGTTTTCTGTCTTGCCGTCTTGGCTGGCAATAAAGCGGCGGCCTTTTTCGTCGGCTTCGGTGTAGTGCTGCAAGATAAAACTGCGCGTGCGCCGCACCATGTACAGTCGAATCAGCTCGCGCCAATCGTCAAATTCTTCGCTTTTTTCAATCGCCAAAATCGAGTTCACGCGGCATTGGAATTTGCGCTCAAAGTCGGCTTCTGTCATGCCGGTTTTGCGCATGAAGTGCTCGGGGCGGATGCCGATGTTGGCCTTTTCATCAATAAACAGCCGCAGCTGCGCGGACAGGTCGGCCTTGGTTTTGTTGTACGGCGTGGCGGTCAGCAAGATGACTTTGGCGTCGCTCTCTTTGATGTAGTCTGCAATGGCTTTGTAGCGCCGCCCTTCGCGGTTGCGCAGGTTATGGCTTTCGTCAATCAGCACCAGCCGATAGCGCTTGAGGCTGGCCAGCTTTTTGACTTGCGTCACCGGCAGCACCATACCGCGCAGGCCGTAGTGGGTGCGGTAGTGCTCCCACATGGGTTCGAGGTTTTTGGGGCAAATGATCAGTGTTTCATAGCCCATGTCGTCCTCAAACATCCGCGCCAGCGCGGTCGCCATGATGGTTTTTCCCAGCCCGACCACGTCGCCAATCATCACGCCGCCGCGCCTGTGCAGGTGGCGGGCAGCAATTTTGACGGCGCTTTTTTGGAACTCAAACAGCTCTTGCTCAAAGCGCGGCGGCAAGCGAAATTGGCTTAGTCCCGCCCGCGCTTCAGTGCTCAGGTGGTAGGCCATGTTGAGGTAGATGTGGTGCGGCTGAATCATTTCTTCGCGCGCCCAGCTGTTTTCAATCAGCGCGGCCAAGTCGGCAGAAATATCCAGCGCCCAGCGCTCGCCCCAGCGCGATTCAAACCATTGCGACAGTTTAGCTGTGCCCAAGTGGTCGAGCACATCGACATTCAGCTCCCCATGGCGCGACAGGCCGGCCAGCGTCAGATTGCTGCTGCCGACAAAGCCGGTGATGGGGTTGTTCACATCGTCGCGGAACAGCAGATACAGCTTGGCGTGCAGCGGGTACGGCAAAAACAGCTTGACCACCACTTGCCCCGCGCGCAGTTGCCGAGCCAAGCGGCGCAGCCCGGCTTCGTCCTTGCCGGTGGGAATGCCCAGCGTGATTTGCTCGCGCAGGTGGGCGGCAAACTGGGTTTTCAGGCGGCTGGCGGTGGCGTTGTCAATATGGATATGGCTGGCTTCGGATTCATTGCCCGCGTCACCGTCTTGGCTGTGCCGGTACAGCGCGCGGATGTCGTCGTGCGGCGGGCGCTGCATTCCGACCATCACGCGGCAGACTTGGCCTTGCGCGGGCTGCCACGGCGCAATCAGGTCGTCAATCGCCTGCCAGCCGCGCAGATTCAAATAACCCACGCAAAAATCAGCGCGCTGCGAAACCTTCAAAGTCGCCCGCAACGCGCCGAGCAAGTCTTGTTCTATGTTGTCAAAAATACGGGCCATGAAGGGTGTGCAGTGGGTGGGTTATGGGGCCGCTGCATTGTGCCTTTTAGCCCTGCGGCACACTGAGCGCCTACGCAAAACTATTTATTTAATAGCTATAACCTCACGTATCTATTGGCTTTGAAGGTGTTTTGACCATTATTTACGGCGATTTTCTGCCCTACACTGGCCACCATGCTGCCCACGCCCAAGACCACCGCTCCCCTCGACACCAGTCGCTGCCCGCTGTGCGGCCAAGCCAACCAGTGCGCCATTGCAAACCAACAGCCGCCAGCGTCGTGCTGGTGCATGGGCACGGCGATTGCAGCGGAAGCATTGGCGCTCATCCCCGAGGCCGAGCGCGGTCAGCGCTGCATTTGCCCGGCCT
>JAGNSH010000169.1 GCA_017988165.1 Giesbergeria sp.
ACGTCCCGTTCCATCACATCCCCGTCACTGCTGCCACCAAGGCCCAAGCCGAAGCGCGCCAATACGACATCGTCCAAGCCGAAGGCGCCGAGCTGGTGGTGCTGGCGCGCTATATGCAAGTGCTGTCAGACGACCTGTGCAGCAAACTGGCCGGGCGCGCCATCAACATCCACCACAGCTTTTTGCCCAGCTTCAAGGGCGCCAAGCCCTATTACCAAGCACACGACCGGGGCGTCAAACTGATTGGCGCCACCGCCCACTACGTCACCGCCGACTTGGACGAAGGCCCGATTATCGAACAAGACGTTACACGTGCCGACCACAAAGACACCGTGGAAGCCCTAACCGCCCGTGGCCGCGACACCGAAAGCCAAGTGCTGGCCCGCGCCGTCAAGTGGCACAGCGAGCACCGCGTGCTGCTCAACGGCCATAAAACTGTCATCTTCCGTTGAGTCTGGCGCATAGCTTGCTCTACAGTTCGGGCTATGACGCTTACCAGCCCAGCCACCACACCAGCCACACCAGCCACACCTGCCACGCCCGCCACCCTTTCCGCCCGCGCAGCGCGCCAAGCCGAAGTGGTGCAGGCGCTGTTGCAACACCTAGCCCCCCACGCGCTGCTGTGGCACAGCGAAGACACCACGCCTTATGAGTGCGACGGCCTAACCGCCTACCGCCAGCGCCCGCTGGTGGTGGCGCTGCCCGAAACCACCGCGCAAGTGCAGGCCGTGCTGCAAGCCTGCCACCGCTTGGGCGTGCCGGTGGTGGCGCGCGGCGCCGGCACCGGGCTGTCGGGCGGTGCGCTGCCGCACCCTCTGGGCGTGACGCTGTCGCTGGCCAAGTTCAACCAAATCGTGCGTATCGACCCGCGCAGCCGCACCGCTGTGGTGCAGTGCGGCGTGCGCAATTTGGCCATCAGTGAAGCGGCGGCGCAGTACGGCCTGTACTACGCGCCCGACCCCAGCAGCCAAATCGCCTGCACCATCGGCGGTAACGTCGCCGAAAACTCGGGCGGCGTGCATTGCCTGAAATACGGACTGACCCTGCACAACGTGTTGCAAGCGCATGGCTTTACTGCCGACGGCCAGGCCATCACCTTCGGCAGCCAGGCGCTGGACGCCCCCGGCTACGACCTGCTGGCCGCCGTCGTCGGCAGCGAAGGTATGCTGGCGGTGGTGACCGAAGTGACCGTCAAACTCATCCCCAAGCCGCAACTGGCGCGCTGCATCATGGCCAGCTTTGACGACATGCGCAAAGCCGGCGAGGCGGTGGCCAACGTGATTGCCGCCGGCATCATCCCGGCCGGGCTAGAGATGATGGACAAGCCGATGACCGCCGCAGTGGAAGACTTCGTCCACGCCGGCTACGACCTGAGCGCCGAAGCTATCTTGCTGTGCGAGAGCGACGGCACGCCCGAAGAAGTCGAAGAAGAAATTGGCCGCATGAGCGCCGTGCTGCGCGCCGCCGGCGCCACCGCCATCACCGTGAGCCAGAACGAGGCCGAGCGCCTGCGCTTCTGGAGCGGGCGCAAAAACGCCTTCCCCGCCAGCGGGCGCATCAGCCCGGACTACATGTGCATGGACTCGACCATCCCGCGCAAACGCTTGGCCGACATCTTGCTGGCCATCCAAGCCATGGAGAAAAAATACCAACTGCGCTGCGCCAACGTGTTTCACGCCGGCGACGGCAACCTGCACCCGCTCATCATGTTTGACGCCAACGACGCCGACCAGCTGCACCGCTGCGAGCTGTTTGGTGCCGATATTTTGGAAACCAGCGTGGCGATGGGCGGGACGATTACGGGCGAGCATGGCGTGGGCGTGGAAAAACTCAACAGCATGTGCGTGCAGTTCAGCGCAGCAGAAAACGCGCAGATGTTTGCCCTGAAAGCCGCGTTTGACCCCAGCGGAATGCTTAACCCCGGTAAGGTCATCCCCACGCTGAACCGCTGCGCCGAGTACGGAAAAATGCTGGTGCGCGGCGGACAGCTCAAACACCCCGACTTGCCACGTTTTTAAGCGCTGCGGCGTAAAAAATCATAGCTGCAAGCGCAGGCTGTGTAAGGGCTAGAGGCCGATTTGGCACTTAATTGACGCCCACCCCCATTTCAACTCCGCTTCGCCATCCGCTTTTAAAATTCTCCCGTATCGGGAGCTATGATCAAGCCATGCGAATTATTGCAAAAAGTACGTTGAGAAAATTCTGGGAGCGTCCCGGATGCGCCGACGCACAAGGCCCGCTAGAAAGTTGGCATGACGAGGCTGCCCAAGCAATCTGGACTTCACCGCAGGACATCAAGGCACAGTACCGCAGCGCCAGCATCTGCGGCAACAACCGCGTTGTCTTCAACATTGCTGGTAACAAATACCGTTTAGTGGTGGAAATGCAATATCGCGCGGCAATTGTGTGGGTGAAGTTCGTCGGCACACACACGCATTACGACAAGATCAACGTGGAGAGCATCAATGAGTATTAAGCCTATTCGTAACGACGATGATTTGCGTGCTGCGTTTACCCGCTTGGAAATTGTTTTTCAGGCGCCTGAAGGCTCGCCCGAGGCAGACGAGATGGAGGTGCTAGTAGCTCTCGTGGAGTCCTACGAAAATAGACACTGTCCGATCGGCCCAGCCGAACCTATCGAAGCCATTAAATTTCGGATGGAGCAGCAGGGGTTAGCCGCCAAGGATCTGGAGCCGTACATCGGATCGAGCGGTCGGGTGTCTGAGGTACTCAACCGCAAACGCGCTCTCAGTCTGCGCATGATTAAGCGTCTGCATGATGGCCTGCGTATTCCTTATGCAAGCTTGCTGTCCTCTGTCTGATACAGGCACAGAATCCATAAACAGCACTCTAGAATAAGCAAAAATCATAGCTGCAAGCGCAGTCTGCGTAAGGGCTAGAGGCCGATTTGGCACTTAATTGACCTCTAATCCGGTGCATCGGCGCCCTAGCGCATCACAAACGATTCGCGGTGCAGGCGCCACGGGCGCGGGCCACGGGCGTGTTGGTGCAGCGCGTCGCCCAGGCCTTGCGGGCCGCAGAACCAGATGTCTAGCGCAGCGTCGCTGCTGCCTTGCAAGTCCTGCGGCGTCAGGCGCTGGCCTTGGGCACCGTCGTGTACGGTCAACTGCACCGGCGGCTGGGCTTGCGCGCACAGGCTTTGCAGACGCTCCAGCAGCGGGTCGCGCTGGGCGTCGCGCGTGCTGTAGTGCATCTGCACCACAGCAGCGGCGCGGTCAGTGTCCGTAGCACCGGCGCCCGACTGGCGCGCTTCTAGCAGGGCCAGAAATGGCGTCACGCCCACGCCCGCTGCCACCCACACCTGCTGGCGGTGGCGCGCGCCGGCGCCGTCAAAGCAGCCGTAGGGGCCTTCGATGTCCACGCGCTGGCCAGCGCGCAGCCGTTGGCGCAGGGTGCGGGTGTAGTCGCCCAGCGGCTTGATAACCAAGCGCAGCAGCGGCTCGCCCTCGGCGCTGGTGCCCAGCGCGTTGGGGGCGCTGGCAATGGTGAAGGGGTGCGCGCCTTCGCTGCCCTCAAAGCGCACAAAGGCGAACTGGCCGGCGCGGTGCCCAGGCCAGCTGGCGGGCATGGCGCAAATCACCTCGAGGGGTGCGCTGGGGTCGGCGCTGGCCTCAGCGCTGCCCCCAGCGGCCAGCACCTGCACCGACTGGATGCGCGCCGCATGGTTGCGCACGCGCCCAACCCAGCCAGCCAGCGACCACACCGCCGCCAAGCTGCCCAGCGCCAGCAGCGGGAGGGTGATGGCGCCCAGGGGCAGCGCCCAAAAGGTCAGCGGCATCAGCGCCACGGCGTGCAGCACCAGCGCTAAAAACAGCAGCGGCATGGCGCGGTGCAGCACGCGCCATTGCCGGTACGACAGCAGGCGTGTCAGCAGCGTCACCACCACCATGGCGATGAGCAGATAAAACGCCCACTCGCCCAAGTCTTTGGCAAAGCCGCGGGCATCGGTCAGCCAAGGCAGCACTTCGGCGTGCTCGGGTTTGCCGGTGCGGCCCCAAGCGCTTTTAATAACGCCGCCCAGCTCTTTGGCACCCCAGTGCCCCACGGCAGCAAGGGCGGCAGCGATGCCGGTCCATTTGTGCAGGCGATAGACCTGATCCATGCCGCCCATCACGCGCTCTAGCAGCGGCAGGCGCAGGGCCAGCAGCATGATCAGCGCCATCAGGCTGATGCTCCACAGCCCCGTCAGGTACAGCGCGTGTTGGCGCAGTTGCCACCAGCCCAAAGCCGCACCTTGGGCGTTGACCAAGGGCGAGACGCCCAAATCTGGCGGCGCTACCGCCAGCCATGCCAGGGCAATGCCCAGCAACCAGATTCCCAGTACAAGTTTGATACGCATGGCGTTGCTCTTTCGTTC
>JAGNSH010000170.1 GCA_017988165.1 Giesbergeria sp.
TTGATCTCGTTCATCACCTCGTCGGCATCGTCTTGGGTTCCAAACGACATGGTCAGGCGCCTTTCTTCAGGGGCACCACCTTGGCTGATTCGCCGCTGCTGGAGACGCGCGCGCCGGTGACAAAGTAGGCGTGCAGGTCGTGGGCAAAGCTGTTGAGGCGAATCAAAATAGATTTGTTGCCGCGCACCAAAGCGTTGTAGCCCAGCACTGCCGGAATGGCCACCGCCAAGCCCAGCGCGGTCATGATCAGCGCCTCGCCAATCGGGCCAGCGACTTTGTCGATGGTCGATTGGCCCGAGGTGCCAATCGCCAGCAATGCGTGGTAAATGCCCCAAACGGTGCCAAACAGGCCAATAAACGGCGCCGTTGAGCCGACCGAGGCCAAGATGGCCAAGCCTAATTGCAGCCGGGCAGTGAATTCATCCAAGCAGTTGCGCAGGCAGCGCGTGACCCAATCGCTCACGTCCAGCGTGTCGTGCAATTGACTTTGGGTGTTGCGGTGGTGGGCGGTGGCTTCGCGCCCTTCCAGCGCCAGTTGGCGAAATGGGTTGCTGGGGTCGGGGCCGAGTTTAAGCAGGCCAGTGGCAAAGTCTTCGCTGTGCCAAAAGGCTTGTGCCGTGCGGGCGTTTTTGCTGAATTTCATGATGTCCAAGGCTTTCACCAAGATGACGATCCACGAGGCCAGCGACATCACCAGCAGCAGCACTGCCACAAAGCGGGTGACAAAGTCGCCCTGCGTCCAGACGTTGGCAATGCCAAATTGCGATTCCATGAAAACTCCTGAAAATTATTCGAGAACAAAGTTGATCGGCACCAGATTCCACATCGCCTCGGCCACGCCATTGCGTCTGCCGGGGACAAAGCGCCAGCGCTGCACGGTGTCTTGCGCATGGCGGTCGAGCCGGTCGTAGCCGCTGGACTGCTGGACGGTGATTTTTTCGGGTAGCCCTTCGGCGCTGATGAGGACGCGCAGCACCACTTTGCCCTGCTCGCCCATGCGCCGACTGATGGCGGGGTAGGCCGGCGCGGGGTTGTTGAGGTAGGCGGCGTTGCTCGACGGCAGCTCGATGCGCGGCGCAGCCGGGGCTGGGCTGGGTGCAGCTGGGGCGACGGGCGCGGGCGGCGCTGGGGGCGCCGGCTCAGGCGACGGTTCGGCGGCGGCGACCACCGGGGCGTTGGCGGGTATTGGCGCAGTGTCGGCCACTGCCAGTGGCACGGGTGCTGGGCGCGGCGTGGGTTTTTTGGCGACGGCGGGGCGCGGTACGGGCGGCGGCGCTGGTGCGGGCGGGGGCGGCTGCACCTCGGGCGCGGGCGGCGCCATGAGGCGGGCGATGACTTCGGCTGGAACGATGATCTCGACCGCCTTGCGCGCCAGCCCTGATTGCAGCGCCCACAGCGCAGCAACGTGAAAAAGCACCACACTGCCAGCGATCACTGCATTGCGGCTTAGACGCCTAGGGGTGGCGTAACGGTCAAATTGAGGCATAAAAACGATAGCTAACAGCGCTTACCAGCCGTGGCTTAGGAGTCTATTTGGCAGATATTAATAACGAAAAATGCACCACGCCGATAAGGCCACCAGCAGTGCGCTGGTGGCGGCACTGCACAACAGCATAGTGTCCATCAGGACACGCAGCCGCAAACCGGCACTGCGGATGCTATGGCCGCTTCGTTGCGCAGCGCTGCCACGGGGTGCAGGGGATTGCACTGGGCGACCACGTCGCGGGCGCAATCTTCGCAGCGGCCGCATTGGGTGGCCACGCCCAACTCAAATTGGATTTCGTCAAACCCCATGCCGGCGCGGGCATGGCGGGCAATGTCTCGGTCAGAAATACGGCGGCAGACACAAACAATCATGGCAATCAGACAGTAGGTGGATAGTGGGTCTGATTATAAATGAGAATTCTTCGTATTAGCGTCTGGGCGCTTGCAATAAGGCGCTTGTGGCTTGGGCCAGCGTGGCGCAGCCGGTCAGGGCCATGGCAATTTCCAGCTCATCGCGCAGCAGGCGCAGCACGTGGGCGACGCCAGCGGCGCCGGCGTGGGCCAGGCCATAAATCGCTGGCCGACCCAGCAGCACAGCGCTGGCGCCTAGCGCTATGGCTTTGAGCACATCGGTGCCCCGACGAATGCCACCATCCACCAACAGCAGCAAAGCGCCTTGCAGCGCATCGGCAATGCGCGGCAAAGCGTGGGCGCTGGCCGGTGCGGTGTCCAGCGTGCGCCCGCCGTGGTTGGAGACGATTAGCCCAGCCACGCCCAGTGCGGCGGCTTGGCGCGCATCGCCTTGGTGCAGTACGCCTTTGAGCAGCACCGGCAATTGCGTGATGGATTGCAGCCACGCCACGTCGTCCCAGGTGGGTGCGTGCCGCAGCAAATCGTCAAACAGCGCGCTTTGACTGGAGTGCAGTTCTGCATGCGGCGGCGGTGCAAGGCCCGCCAAATTCACCGCGCTGATGCCCGGTGGCAGGCGAAAACCGGCGCGGCGTTCGCGGTCACGCGCGCCGCTGGTGGGGGCGTCCACCGTCAGCACCAGCGCTTCGTAGCCAGCGGCTTCGGCGCGCTGCACCAGTTGGCGGGTAAAGCCCCGGTCGTGTTGCAGGTACAGCTGAAACCACAGCGGCCCGCGCCCCGCGTCGCCCAGCATGGCGCTGGCGACGTCTTCTAGCGGCGTACTCGATTGGGTACTGAGCACCAGCCCAGCGCCTAGCGCGGCCGCAGCGTAGGCGCTGGCCAGTTCGCCGTCCGGGTGTGCCATGCGCTGAAAGGCCATCGGCGCCAGCAAAATCGGGTGCGCCAGCGTGCGCCCCAGCAGCGTGGTGCGGGTGTGGCCACCGGCCAAAGCGCGCAGCACACGCGGTTGTAGCGTGATGGCGTCCCACGCGCTGCGGTTGGCGCGCAGGGTGATTTCGTCTGCCGCGCCGCCGCTGAAATAGGCCCACGCGTTGGCATTCAGTTGCTGTTGTGCCAGCCGTTCGTGATCGGCCAGACTGGCAGTGGTCGGCAACACGCTGTGGCGTTGCAAAGTGGGGTTATTTTTAGTCAAAATGGCCTCTAGCCCAATAGATACATGCGCTATTAGCTATTATTTTTGATGATTGAAGGGCGTGTTTAAGTATCAGCCCACATACGCAGCAGGTTGTGGTAGGTGCCGGTCAGGCCGACCACGGCGGGGTCGGTGTCGTCAGCAGCATCCATGCGGCTGCGCAGTTGCAGCAAATTCATGTCCATGTTCCACAGCAGCAGACGCTGCTCGGTCGAGCGCACCATGCTCTCGATCCAGAAAAAGCTGGCAAGGCGCGCGCCGCGCGTGACGGGCGCTACCTGGTGGACGGTGGAGCTGGGGTAGAGCACCATGTCGCCGGCTGGCAGTTTCACCAGACGCTCGCTGTGCGCCTCCTGGATGCGCAGCTCGCCGCCGTCGTACTCCTCGGGCTCGGCCAGGAACAGGGTGCAGGAAATATCGCTGCGCACCCATTGGTCGGGCGACTTGGAGCGCAGCACGGCGCCATCAACGTGGTCGCCATAGAAATTGCTCTCGCCGCTGTAGCGGTTGAACAGCGGGTTGAAAATCTTTTTCGGCAGAGCAGCAGAGAAGAACAGCGCGTCGCGCTGTAGCGCCGCCAGCACCAGGGCGCGCAACTGCTGCGACTGCGCGCTGTCTTGCGCCAGTTGCTCGTTGCGCTTGTGCGCCAGCGCCTGGCCGCCGGCGCTGCTGCGGCCATCGATCCAGGGGGCGTCGTCCGCACCCAGCAGGGCGCGGGCGGTCTGAACTTCTTCGGGAGAAAAAATGTTTTTCAGGTGCAAGAACATGGATCGATGGCCTTTCAGGAGGTACCCGCTTAGAAGCGCGACTTGAGCATCAGCTGCACCGAACGCGGAGCGCCGGGGCCGTAGAAGCCGCGGTACAGCGTGTCAGCGTAGAGCTTGTTGCTCAGATTGCTGACGTTGAGCTTGAGCGAGGTCTTGTCGTTGATGCTGTATTCGACCATCGCGTCCGCTGTGGCAAAGCCGCTGGCCTCTATTTGGCGCGCACCCTCGGGGTTTTGCGCGCCACGGTAGGTCAGGCCGGCGCCGACGCGCCACTGTGGCGCGACGGCGTAGGTGCTCCAGATGCTGCCGCTGTGCCTGGGCGTCAGGCTGGGGCGGTCGCCCTGATGCTGTGCATTGTTGGCAGTCACCGCTCCGGTCGTGGCATTGGTGTTGGTGGCACTCACGTTGCTCTTGTCGATCTTGGCGTTGGGGATCCAGGTGTGGTTCATGAAGATTTCCCACTTGGGCGTGATGCGGCCGGCCAGGTTGAACTCCATGCCGGCAGCGTGGCGCTTGCCGGACAGCAGGTAGCCCGGGTTGTCGGGGTCAGTGTTGCGCT
>JAGNSH010000044.1 GCA_017988165.1 Giesbergeria sp.
CTTAATAGTTTGCGTAAGTCCTAACATGATCATTTCTGCCGGCGCCTCGGCGCCCGGCGTCAACTCAAACACGATATCCACCCCGTCGATGCGGTGGGTTTCGATTGGCTGGGTGACCAGCTGGGTGGGTGCTATCAAAGTCACTGTGCCACGCGATGAGGTTTTGCCCAATCCTGCGTCTACTTGGCCTTTTTCGCCCGGCGCCAGCAAGGCACCAAACTGGTAGAGCGAGCGGCGCGACATGGCATTTCCAGCTATCACGTTTTCGCTGGTGGCTTCTTGCATAAATCCTGCTGGGGCAATAATTTTGACTTTGCCAGACGCAACATCTTCGCCTTGGACTACGCCGCGCACCCCGCCAAAATGATCGACATGGCTGTGGGTGTAAATCACCGTATTGACCGGTTTTTGTGGCCGGTGTTTGTAATACAAAGCCAGCGCCGCTTGGGCGACTTCGACCGTGGTCAGTGGGTCAATGACGATTAGGCCGCTGTCGCCTTCAATGATGGTCATATTGGCCAAATCAACGCCGCGCACTTGGTAAATGCGCTCTGTCACTTGAAACAATCCATTGGCCATATTGGCCCTGGCATGGCGCCACAGCGCTGGGTTAACACTGTCGGGGGCGGTTTCTGCGGCCAAAAAACCGTAAGGCTTGAGCGACCAAACCGGATTATTTTTGGCATCCAAAATCACCTGATCACCAAACGCCTCGATAAGTCCGCGCTCTGCATCGGCAAAAGAGCGCTTGTCGGCCATCGGCAATTGGGCCAGCAAGCTGTGGTGTATCGCACGCGTAGACGCGCTGGCGTCTTTGGGCGCAGTGGCCGGTGTTTGCGCTGTTGCCATAACCGCGCAGCCGCCAAGTAACAAGCCTTGGGCCCATTGGGTGAGTGCGCTCATTCAGATTTCCTTGTGTCAGTTAAACCTCTTGGGCCATTCTAGGGATCTAGCGACTGGAGGACTGGCAGGCGGCACAATCGCCGCCATGAAATTTCTACACACCATGCTGCGCGTTGGCAATCTTCAACGCTCGATTGATTTTTATACCCAAGTGCTGGGCATGACCTTGCTGCGCCAGTCCGAAAACCCCGAGTACCAATATTCGCTGGCCTTTTTGGGCTTTGACGGCGGCAATCCAGCCCAAGCTGAAATTGAGCTGACCTACAACTGGGGCGCCGAGCGCTACGACCACGGCAACGCCTACGGCCACATCGCGCTGGGCGTGCCAGACGCCTACGCTGCTTGCGAAAAAATCAAAGCCGCTGGCGGCAACGTCACGCGCGAGGCCGGCCCGGTCAAAGGCGGCAGCACCGTGATTGCCTTTGTCACCGACCCGGATGGCTACAAGATTGAGCTGATTCAGCGCACTGAGGGTGCTGCGGGCGCGGGTTTGCGCTGAATTTTTCAGCTATAACAGGCGATATTTGCTATTATTTTAATAGCTGTAAGCGCTTGCTGCATAAGGGCTAGAGGCTGTTTTGGCTTGATAACAGTGCCTCTAGCGCGTCCAGCGGCAGTGGACGGCTGAACAAATAGCCTTGAAACGCATTGCAGCCATGGGCGCGCAAAAATGCGTGCTGCCCTTCGGTTTCCACGCCTTCGGCAATCACGTTCAGCCCCATGCTCTGGCCCAAGGCGATGACGGTGCGGGCGATGGTGGCATCGTTGGCATCGACCAGCACGTCGCGCACAAACGACTGGTCAATTTTGAGCTGGTACAGCGGCAACTGCTTCAGGTGCGCCAGCGATGAGTAGCCGGTGCCAAAGTCGTCGAGCGAAAAGCGCACGCCTTGGTTTTTCAGCAGCGCCATTTTGGCAATCACCCCTTCGACGTCTTCGACCAGCAAGCTCTCGGTCAGCTCCAGCTTGAGCTGGTGCGGATTGGCCCCCGTGCGCTGCAACACTTGCAGCACTTCTTGGGCAAAGTCGGCCTGGTGAAACTGGCGCGGACTGACGTTAACGGCCAGCGACAGATGCGCTCTGGCCGGGTCACTTTGCCAGCGCGCCAACTGGGCGCAGGCAGTCTTTAACACCCACAGCCCCAGCGGCACGATCAAACCGGTTTCTTCTAGCAGCGGAATAAATTCAGCCGGCGACACCAGTCCGCGCTGCGGATGCTGCCAACGCACCAGCACCTCGGCGCCAATGATGCGGCGGCTGTCATCCATTTGCGCCTGAAAATGCAGCAAAAATTGCCGCTGCGCCAAGGCTTGGCGCAAGCTTGACTCCAATTGGGCGCGCTGCATGATGGCTGCGTGCATGGCCGCATCAAAAAAGCGCAGCGTGTTGCGCCCCGAGTCCTTGGCCTTGTACAGGGCAATATCGGCTTGTTTAAACAACTCTTCCAAAGCGCACGACTGATCAGAAAACAGAGTAATGCCGATGCTGGACGTGTTGTAGCAAGGCGTGCCGGCCAAGTCGTAGGGCTTGGCCAAGTGCGACAAAATTTTCAGGCCAATGGTCTCGGCTTGAGCGGCCGCGCTGGCGGTTTTGCTGCTTAGGTTTTCTAGCAGCACAACAAATTCATCCCCGCCCAAGCGGGCCACGGTGTCACCTTCGCGCACGCATTGCAGCAAACGCTGGCCCACTTGCAGCAACAGCAAGTCGCCGGTGTTGTGTCCCAGCGTGTCATTGATGGTTTTGAATTTGTCCAAATCCAGCATCATCAGCGCGCCATGGCAGCCGCTTTTGGCATCGCTCAATAGGCTTTGCTGGAGCCGCTCCATCAGCAAGCGGCGGTTGGGCAAATGGGTTAATGAGTCATAAAACGCCAGATTTTCAATTTCTTTTTCGGCCGCCTTGCGCTGGGTAATGTCGGTCAAAGTGGCCACATAATGTGACACCTCGTTGTCGGCATTGCGCACCGCAGTAATCGTCAGCCACTGCGGAAAAGGATCGCCGTTTTTACGCCGATTCCAAATTTCTCCTTGCCATGAATTGGTGTGCGCTATCGTTTCATACATCACACGATAAAATTCAACACTGTGGGCGCCAGAGCTCAGTAAACGCGGATTTTGGCCAATCGCCTCTTCGGCGCTGTAGCCAGTCATGGCCGTAAAGGCGCTGTTGACCTGCAAAATAATGCCGTTCCGGTCGGTGACCAGCATACTTTCTTGCGTCTCAAAAGCCGTAGCGGCAATACGCAAACGGGTATCTTCTTCGGCGCGTTTTTCCATGCTGTCCAAAAAGGCATTGAACCAGCGCACCAATTCGGTAATTTGCTCCAGCGATTTTGGCTTTTCCATGCGCCACTGGGGTTTCAGCAGCCCTTGCTGAAACTGCGCAAAGCCGGCAGAAATGGCGTCAACCGGATTAACAATACGCACCACAAACAGCCGAACAAAAATGGCAATCAGCAGTAAACTTATCAACAACATAATGCTGCCAACCTGGCTGATTTTTATCATTGGCGCCAACAAAGTATCTTTGGGCACAATGCTGACGACATACCATTGCTCATCTGGGATTTGTGTGTAACTCAGCAACACATCTTTAGAACCCAAACGCTGGATAAACGAACCAAAACTGCCTTGCAACAGCTGAAAAAAATCATCCGCCACCAATGCACCAATTTGATTTTTTTCGGGGTGATAAATTAGCCTATGCTTATCGTCAATCACTAAAAAATAGGCATCTTGGCCTAAATTGACACGGCTAAAATGCTCATGCAAATAATCGGTTGAATAATTAACCAGCAGCACTCCCACCGGTTCAGCTTTGAGCCAAGACGAGTCAGGGTCCATCACCTGCTTGCTGGCAGCCAACACCTTGGGCGCTGTAGAATTTTTATAGACGTTATCTTCTACCCCGTGCCAGACTATCGATTCTTTCGATCTTAAAGTCTGCGCTATCAGTCGGTCGCGCAAATCAGTGCGCTGGTCGGCGGCGCTAAGCGAGTCGCCAACATGGTATTGCGCACCACTGAGCGAAAACAGATCGATAGAGACCAGCCCTTTTAAATTTCGATAATTGCTGAGCAAATAGCCAATGCGCGCTTTGGTGGCCAAATTATCGTAGGCTGACACATTCGATACCGCCGAATTAATCGTTGCCAATGATCGGCTAATTTCATCAAATTGCCCCAAATTGGCTGCCAAGCCTTCAATTTGATCAGTTTGTAAAATCAAATAATCACGTTGATGGCTTAAAACTTCGAGGCTGTGGCGGGTGGCGGTGTCGATGATGGATTGCTGCGTCGCTCGGTAAGAGACGACGTAATACGTCAGCAACGGCAAAATACTCATGGCCAGCAAAATGCCAGACAGTTGCAGCACAAAATTTTGCCGCAGGTGCGTCAGTACCCGCCGCGCAGCAGAAGTCCAACTCATTTCAAGGTATCGGCGGTGACCAGTTTGGCTGCTACTTCTATCTCCAAGGGTTGTGCTTCGCCCTTGATCAATTTCAGCGCCGTCGTAACCCCCAAATAACCTTGCTCGGCAGCTTGCTGGTCGACGGTCGAGGATAAATGACCAGCGCGAATAGCGGTTTTGGCCTCTTCCAGCGCATCAAAACTGGCCACCAGCACTTTGGTTTTTCCGGCCTCTTGCAGATATTTGATGACGCCAATGGCCATCATGTCGTTGGCGCAAAACACTACGCCAATGTCTGGATGGGATTTAAAAATTTGCTGGGCGACACCATAAGCTTCGTCGATTTTCCAGTTGGCTGTTTCTGTCGCCACCAAGGTCAAAAACGGATTTTCTTTGAACGCGCGTTCTGCGCCTTGTTTGCGTTGCTGGGCATTATTGGCACTGCGAATGCCCTCAATGATGGCCACTTGCGTCGGTTGCTGCACTTGGCGGGCCACAAATTGGGCCGACTGGTAGGCACCGGCTTCGTTGTTGACGCTGATAAAAGGCACTGGCTGCATGGCAATGCCGGCCATGGCCTCGGGGCTGAGTCGGTTGTCGATGTTGACAATATGGATGCCCGCGTCTTGGGCTTTTTTCAGTACCGGCACCAAGCGCGTCGAGTCGCCCGGGGCAATCACGATGGCTTTGGCGCTGGCTTGAATAGCTTGTTCGACCAGTTGAATTTGCTGCTCAATCGAGGTTTCTTGCGTGGCGGTTCTGACCTGTAAATCCACCGGCAACTCTTTTTCTACCTGACGGGCACCCTGCTCCATTTCGACAAAGAAAGGATTGGTCAGGGTCTTCATGATAAGCGCCACCAAAGGCGCCGGTGCGCTGCTTGGCAGCGGCGCCGCCACCGTGGCTGCGCTGTCGGTGCTGATGATGGCGGCTACCGGCGGGTGACTGGAGTCGCTGCACGCGGCAAGCAACGCCAACAGCGCCGCAGCGGTCAAAGAACGGGCAAAACGAGCAATGCGCATGGTGTCGAATAGGTAAATGGCGGTGTCTGCACAGCCGTCCGTCAGACTACTACAAATGTTAAATTTTGTCAGTGTGTCGTACAAAAAGTACAGCAAACATGGATAGATTGGGTGGTTTTTATTATTTGCTATGTTTTTTGCAATAATACGCAGCGGTTGAATTCTTAGGCTTTCCATCCCCCATTTTTAGTCTTCACCCCATGAAAAAAATTACTTCTTTAGCCGCCATTGTTTCTATGGCTCTGTTCAGCGCCCATGCAGCCCACGCCCAATCGGTCTATGGCCAAATTGGCACTACGGGAGTGACAGCAGGCTACGCACAGCATTTCAGTGCTTTCAACCTGCGCGGCGATGTTAATTTTTTGAACTATTCGTACGACATTAACGCTGGCAGCGTCGAGTACGGCGCCAAGCTAAAGCTGACAAATGTCGGCTTGTTTGCCGACTATTTTCCGGTCAGCCAATTTCGTATCACTGGCGGCGTGTTTATTGGCAATGACAAAATAAATGCCTATGGCGGCGCCAACCGCAGTGCCGATATTCCCGACGGCGAGTGGGTCAGTGCAGGCATTAAATCTAAGACGGTGCGCCCCTACATTGGCGTTGGCTGGGGTTTGGGCCCGCAAGCGGGTAAAGGGCTGTCTTTTGTCGCCGACTTGGGCGCCAGCTACGGCCGCTTTCGTACCGATTACGACGTCTCGCCCGGCCTGCAAGAGTACTGGGGCAACGACCGCGTGCAACAAGAGCGCCGCGCGCTGGACAAGAAAGTCAATGACATGAAGTGGTACCCGGTGGTGCGCATCGGTGTGTCGTACCGCTTCTAAAGCCCAAGCTAAACCAAAGCACGCAGCACCGCACGCACCGGAGAAGCGTCGGCGCTGCTGAGTTTGAGCGGCAGCGCAATCAACTCGTAGTCGCCCTCGGGCACGGCGTCGAGCAGCAAATTCTCTAGCACCCGCAAACCGCGCCGGCGGATAACTTGGTGGCTGGCCAGCGTACTGCTGTCAACCGGGTCGATGCTGGCGCTGTCAATGCCAATTAGCTGCACCCCTAAATCGGCCAAGCGCTCAATCGTCTCTGGCGCATAGGCGCTCAAGTGCGCGTCCCATTGCGTCGGCGCTTTGGCATAGGTGCGCACCAGCACGCGCGCTGGCAAGGCGCCCCAGTCACCGCGCCCCAGAGCGTGCTGCAAGTGGTGCCACTCAATCAGCGGGCCGCAATCTATGGCATGGATGACGCGGCAATGGCCCAAAAATGGCTCCAACGCCACCTCACCCACGCTGGCGCCTTGTGGGTCGTAATGCAGCGGCGCATCGGCATGGGCGCCAATGTGCGGCGAAAACGTCAGGGTGCTGAGGTTGACGGGGCCATCGCGCCCGATACAGGCGACCCACTGCTGCTGGTAAGGCGTATCGCCGGGAAACACCGGCGTGCCGGCGTGTACGGCGGGCGAGATGTCCCACAAGGACTGGGATGGCATAAGTGGCCCCGCCGTCGTTGAAGGCAGATATCAGTCGGCCGACAGCACCACTTCAACGCGGCGGGCTTGGGCGTTGGTGCCGCTGGCTTGCATTTGCTCGGGCTTGTTCAGCTCGATGCGCGCTTCGTCCACGCCCAAAGCAATCAAAGCGTCACGCACGGCAAAGGCGCGCTGCTTGGCCAGCTCGGCATTGATGGCGGCGCCGCCAGTGTCGTCATGGAAACCAGAGACGATGGCTTTTTTGCCTGCGGCCACACCGGCAACCACGTCGGCCAAGGCTTCGTTAGCGCCGACGGCGATTTCTGCCATGCCCGAGCCAAAGTAGAACTTCACCACGCCGCCTTCAACGCGCACGCCAGAGCCGCCTTGATCGATGTCCAGCGCCGGTGCGGCTGCCGGGGCTGACGCTGCTGGCGCTACAGCCATGCCTGTCGCAGCGGGGGCGGCGTGCGCCATACCGCGCTGATACACCACGACGCCGATGACGGTGGACAAAAGCAAAGTAATCAGGGCAAACAAAAATCCCAAGGCAAAGCGCTCTTGGCCGTCGTCAGAACTGCTGGAAGACATCTGGAAAAACTCCGTAAAAAGTGGTGAATTAGGAAAAACCCGCAATTGTAGAGTTTGCCGAGTGGAGCAGCGCAAACGGCACAATGGCGCGCATGACTACCCCTGCCACTCCAGTAACCCCTTCGGCTCTGGCCGATCTGCGCAAAAGCTACGAGCGCGCCGAACTGAACGAAAGCGCCTCGCACGCCCAGCCCTTGCAACAGTTTCAGCAATGGCTAGACGAAGCCATCAGCGCCCAAGTGCCCGAGCCCAATGCCATGACCTTGGCCACCGTCGGCAGCGATTTGCGCCCCAGCACGCGCGTGGTGCTGATCAAAGAGTGCGATGCGCGCGGCATTGTTTGGTACACCAACTACGCCAGCCGCAAGGGGCGCGAGCTGGCCGGCAATCCGTATGCGGCGCTGCAATTTCACTGGGTGGAGCTAGAGCGCGTGGTGCGCATTGAGGGCGTGGTGGAGCGGGTCAGCGAGGCCGAAAGCGATGCGTATTTCGACAGCCGCCCGCTGGACTCGCGCATTGGTGCTTGGGCCAGCCCGCAAAGCCAGGTGATTTCAGGGCGCGGCGTGCTGGTGGCCAATGCGGCCAAATACGGCGCGCAGTTTTTGCTCAATCCACCGCGGCCGCCGCATTGGGGCGGCTTTTTGCTGCGCCCGCAAAGTTGGGAATTTTGGCAAGGCCGCAAAAGCCGTCTGCACGACCGGCTGCACTACCGCCAAAGCGGCGATGCGTGGGTACGTGAACGCTTAGCGCCTTAATAAACTGCCGGGCCCCGTAGTTGTTGAACTGGGCCTTAGCAGTTTTTTGATAAGCAAATCTTAAATTAATAAAATGTAAGTTACATTCAATGGATGAAAACCACTCTATCCTCCCCGCTGCCCAGCGGCGCACTGTTGTTTCAGCTGTGGCTGGCTGAAGAAAGCAGCAAACCGTTCCAGTCCCTCAGCCCCGAGCCGCAGGGTGTGTATGAAAACATTTGGAATGCGTGGCTGGAATGCCTCGCGCCGACTGCGCCTGGGGACGGCGATAGCGATAGTGGCGGCAGCGGGGGCCACCGAGACAGCGCTAGGCGTGCCCTGCCTGCGCCGCGTTTATGGCACCAAGCGCAGGGCGAAGATGTGGCGCGGTTTTTGCGTATCCGCGCCGGGCAGCGCGCCGGCCATCAGCCCGATCGCACCCTGAGCGAGGTGACGCGGCGGCGCTATTGGCGCGTGCTCGACCGCGTCTACACCTTTGCCGTGCAGCAAGGCTGGCTGCGCAGCAATCCGGTGATGCAACTGCAACTGGCCGAGCGCCCGCGCGCCGTTGACCAGCTGGGCCACTGCCTGCCGCCGGCGCTGTGGGCGCGCTTGCCGGCGCATTTTCCGCTGGCAGACAGTCTGCAAGGCGCGCGCGACCGGGCGATTTTGTTGCTGCTGTACGTGCTGGCGCTGGCGCCCGAAGAGGTGCGCACGCTGCAAGACGACAGCCTGCTGAACGCGCAGGGCCAGCCGATTGCCGCATCGTCCGCCGCCGTGCCGGTGCTGTTGCAAATTGACGGCGCGCGCAAAGCCCAACAGCGCCAGCTGGCAGTGCCAGCGGCAGTGGGCGCGGCGCTGGTGCAGTGGCGCCAATACCGCCAAGCGCACGACGCGACGCTGTCGGGGCATTTGTTTCACTCGCGCAAGGGCGGGCCGTTGTCGATTCGGGCGCTGTTCCATGTGGCCTCCCAAGTCATTCAACAAGCCCACGCGGCGTTGCCTGAGGATGTTCAAAAATGGCCGCTACAGCGCGTCGGCCCGCAGGTGCTGCGCAACACCGCCATCGTCACCTGGCTGCAAGCGGGCGTGTCTGAGGCCGAAGTGGTGCGCCGCATTGGCGTCGAAAACAACAAGGCACTGGGGCATTTGCAGCACAAGCTGACTGCACCAGTGCCAGATTAGGCACTCTTTATTTCGTAGCTGATAGCGCACGTATTCAAAGGATTTCAGCTACTTTTAATACTGAAAACGCCTGTTTGCGCGCGCTTGCAGCTATCAAAAAAAATAGTGCCGGTTGATCAGTGGCCGTGCTTCATGCCGCAATATTTGCCAATTGCCAAGCCTTTGCAGGCGGCTTGCAGTTGTTTCAGGCACTCGGCCTCGCCTTTGCCGGACTCTAGGCATTGGGCGGCGGCCTCGTGCGCCGCAGCCATGGCGCGGTGGCGCTGCACGTCGGCGGCGGTTTCTTTGTCGGTGTGGCTTTGCGCGTGTACGCCCGCGCCGCCCAGCAGCAACAGGGGCAGCAAGGCCAAGGTAGCAAGCAGTTTCTTCATCGTCATTTTTCCTTAAAAATATCAAAAATAATAGCTGCAACCGCACGCCCCATAAGGTCTAGCGGCTGTTTTGGTGCTTATTTTACGCAGTTTAAAGCGCAGTTTAAGGCTTTAAAAACTGCGTAAACGTCTGGCGAAACTTGGCCACCTTGGGGCCGACCACGGCGGCGCAGTAGCCTTGGCCCGGGTTGCGGGCGTAGTACTGGTGGTGGTAATTTTCTGCCGGCCAAAAATTTTGCTCGGGGGCCAGCTCGGTGGTCAGCGGGGCATCAAAGACGCGGTCTTGCGCCAGTTGCTCCAGCATCGCTTGCGCCACTTGCTGCTGCTCGGACGTATGAAAGTAGATGCCGCTGCGGTATTGCGTGCCGACATCGTTGCCTTGGCGGTTCAGTGTCGTCGGGTCGTGGATGGCAAAAAAGATTTCCAAAATTTGCTGGGTGCTGATGACGGCGGGGTCAAACGTCAGGCGCACCACTTCGTTGTGGCCGGTGCGGCCGGTGCAAACTTGTTCGTAGCTGGGCTGGGGCACGGCGCCGTTGCAATAGCCGCTTTGCACGTGGCTGATGCCGCGCACGCGCTCAAACACAGCTTCGGTACACCAAAAACAACCGCCGCCAAGGGTGATAGTGGACAGGGGCATAGCAGTCTCCTTAAGGGCTGTGGTTGGGATTGATTCGCATTGACGCGGCGCAAAGATGTCGATTATGGATTGACGCGGCAAAAGCGGCTGGCTACATTAGCCAGCAACTAACCCATTGGTCAGTAACAAAGTGCCCACCCTCCCGCCCTCTTCGACTGCTGACACCGCCTTGCGCCGTGTGCGGCGCAAAGAGGCGCGCCCGGGCGAATTGTTAGATGCTGCGCTGTCGTTGTTTGTCGAAAAGGGCTACGCCGCCACCAAGGTCGAGCAAGTAGCGGCGCGCGCGGGCGTGTCTAAAGGCACGTTGTTTTTGTATTTTTCGAGCAAAGAGGCGCTGTTCAAAGCCGTGGTGCGCGCCGACATCAGCGCCCGCTTTGCCGCCTGGAACGATGAATTCGAGGACTTTCAGGGCAGCACCACCGAGATGCTGCGCTACTGCTACAGCTCGTGGTGGGAGCACATTGGCAGCACGCGCGCCTCGGGCATCATCAAGTTGGTGCTCAGCGAGGCCAGCAATTTTCCGGAAATTACCCAGTTTTACCAAGACGAAGTGACGACGCCGGGACAGCAGCTGATTCGCCGCGTGTTGCAGCGCGGCATGGATGGCGGCGAGTTTCGCCCGCTGAACTTGGATTACGCGGTGTACGCGGTACTGGCACCGATTTTGTTTTTGACTTTTTGCAAGCATTCGCCCGACGCGTGTTTACCCGTATCGCAGGCGTTTTCGCCACAACTGTATTTGGATACGCAGCTGGACATCTTGCTGCAAGGGCTGCGCTCATGACCCCCAAAAAACGCTGGGCCGCATGGCTCATCGCTGCTCTGGTGCTGGCCTTGCTGGGCACTGCCGTGGGCCGCGCCGTGCTGGCGCGCCGGGCGGCGCAACAAGCACCCAGCACAGCAGCTGCGCCGTTGGCGCTAGCAATTGCCGCTGACGAGGTCTGGCCGCTGCGGCGCCAAACGCTGGTGCTGGGCGTGCCGGTGTCGGGCACGCTGCGCGCAGTGCAGTCGGCCAGCATCAAAGCGCGGGTAGCGGGCGAGTTACAGGGCTTGACGCTGCGCGAAGGCGACAGCGTGCGCGCTGGCCAAGAGGTGGCGCACATCCAGGCACTAGAGATGCAAGCGCGCCTGCTGCAAGCCGAGCAGCAAGCCCAAGCGGCGCGCGCGCAGGTCAACATCAACCAGCGCCAGTACGACAACAACCAAGCGCTGGTGGCGCAGGGTTTTATCTCGGCGACAGCCTTGGAGACCTCGCAGTCCAACCTGCAAGCCGCCAAGTCGTCGCACCAAGCGGCGCTGGCCGCTGCTGTGGTGGCCAATAAGTCGCTGACCGATACGGTGCTGCGCAGCCCGCTGAACGGCCAAGTGGCACAGCGCTGGGTGCAAAACGGCGAGCGTGTCGGCGTTGATGCACGGATTTTGGAGGTGGTGGATTTGTCGCGCATGGAAGTTGAGGCACTGCTGGGCCCGGCCGATTCGGTGCGCGTGCGTGTGGGCCAGACGGCGCAATTACAGGTCGAGGGCCAAAGCGACAGCGCCCCCATTATTGCCACCGTCACGCGCATCAGCCCCAGCGCCCAAGCCGGTAGCCGTGCCGTGCCGGTGTATTTGGCGATAGATGCTTTAACCGCTAACAGCACCCACAGCACCCTGCGCCAAGGCCTGTTTGTGCAGGGCACGCTAGCAACCGGCCAAGCCCAAGTGCTGGCGCTACCGCTGGACGCGGTGCGCACCGACAAGCCCACGCCGTATGTGCAAATCGTTGAAAACGACCGGGTGCTGCACCGCACAGTACAAACCGGCGCCCGCTCGCAGCAGGGCGGCCAGACGCTGGTCGCCATTGACAGCGGCGTGGCCGAAGGCGCGCTGGTGCTGGCCGGGCGCGTCGGCCCGCTGCCCGAGGGCACGGCGCTGCGCCTGGCGCCAGCGCTGACAGATCCAACGGCTGCGCCAGCCCCAGCAGCTCCAGCCGCCGCAGCGCGTTAAGCACTCAGCGCCCAAGCAAGCCATGTGGTTCACCCGCGTCAGTCTGTCCAACCCGGTTTTTGCCACCATGGTGATGCTGGCCTTTGTGGTGCTGGGCGTGTTTTCTTACCAGCGCCTCAAGGTCGATCAGTTTCCGAATATTGATTTTCCGGTGGTGGTGGTCGCTGCCGACTACCCAGGTGCCTCGCCCGAAATCGTCGAGAGCGAGGTGACAAAAAAAATCGAAGAAGCGGTTAACTCGATTGCTGGCATCAACGCCCTAACGTCGCGCAGCTTGGAGGGCAGCGCGCTGGTGATCATCGAGTTTCAGCTGCACATCGACGGGCGCAAAGCTGCCGAAGATGTGCGCGAAAAGGTCGCCGGTGTGCGCCCGCTGCTGCGCGACGAGGTCAAAGAGCCGCGCGTGTTGCGCTTTGACCCGGCCAGTCGCCCGGTGTGGTCACTGGCGGTTTTGCCCGATAGCGCCCCTAATAGCACTGACGGCACCAGCAGCACACCACGCAGCGCCATCGAACTGAGCAACTGGGCCGAGCAGGTGCTGAAAAAGCGCCTGCAAAACGTGCGCGGCGTCGGCGCAGTCAACTTGGTCGGCGCCACCCAGCGCGAAATCAACATCTACCTCAACCCGCTGGCGCTGGAGTCGTTTGGCATCACGCCCGAGCAAGTGGCCAACGCCGTGCGC
>JAGNSH010000171.1 GCA_017988165.1 Giesbergeria sp.
TGCGGTTGAAGCTATTAAATTAATAGTAAATATTTGTTTATCAAGCAACCAACTGCTAAGCACCTCGGCCACCGGGTTGTCTCCCCGGTTTGCACGTGGATAAGCATACCTTGTGCCATCGGGCATGGTGCCCTCCAATGGTTTGCAGCGAGTGAAATAGCCTATAAAAACCATGAAATTGATAGCTTAAACCGCCCGTCCAGCGGGCGTTTGGAGCCGATTTGGCTTAAAAATCGGGCGGCAGCGCGTATTGCACCCACGCGCCGTTGGTGGGGTGCGTAAACGCCAGTCGCGTGGCGTGCAGCAGCAAGCGCGGCGCGCGCGCTTGCGTGCTGGCACCCGCGTACAGCGCGTCGCCCAAGATGGCGTGGCCGATGGCGGCCAAGTGCAGGCGCAGCTGGTGGGTGCGCCCGGTGATGGGCGACAACTCGAGCCGCGTGGTCTGCGCGGCCTCATCCATCGCTAGCACGCGCCAGCGGGTGTGGCTGGCCTTGCCGCGTTCGTGGTCGATGACGCGCAGGGGGCGGCGCTCCCAGTCAGCAGCAATCGGCAGTTCGATGTCGCCCCAGCCGCCTTGGCTTTCGGGCGCGCTCATGCAGCCTTGGACGATGGCTTGGTAGTGCTTTTCGACTTCGCGCTGGGCAAAGGCGTGGCCCAGGGCGCGTTGTACGTCGGGCGTGCGCGCCATCAAGAGCAGCCCAGAGGTGGCCATGTCCAGCCGGTGTACCACCAGCGCGCCGGGCCACTGCTGCTGTGCGCGCGCGCTGGCGCAGTCTTGCTTGTCAGCGCCGCGCCCCGGCACGCTCAAAAGGCCAGCGGGTTTGACCAGCACCAACAAAGCGTCGTCGGCGTGCAGGCAGCGCAGATTCAGTGGCAAATCAGCGGTTGTCATCAATCAAGCGTTGCACGGTGGCGCACATTTCCTCAACGTCATTGGGTTTGTGGATCAGCGCGCGGGCGCCTTCGGCCAGCGCGGCTTGTTCGATTTCGGGGGTGACGTAGCCCGACGCCAGCGCCACCGGCAAATCCGCGCGGATGCTGCGCGCCATGCGCACCAAGTCGATGCCCGAATAGCCGGGCATGTTGTAGTCGGTGACCAGCAGGTCGTAGGCCTGCGCATCGGCGCGCAGGGCGGCTTCGGCCTCGCGCGGATCGCTAAAGGCGCTGACTTGGTAGCCGCGCCGGCGCAGCAAGCGCTGCACCAAAAACACCAGCGCCTCGTCGTCGTCTACGTACATCACGTGGTGGCACACAGCGGCAGAGTCTGCGCTGCTTGCACTGGTTGGGGTAGCTGGCGCTGGCAGTGAGGTCGGCGGGCTGAGCGCGGCCTGCGCTGCAGCGCTGTCCGCCGCCGGAAAGTACAGCGTAAAGCGGCTGCCTTGGCCCAGCGTGCTGTGGACATCGACCGCGCCTTGGTGGGTGCGCATTACGCCGTGTACCACCGCCAGCCCCAGCCCCGTGCCTTGGCCAACCAGTTTGGTGGTGAAGAACGGCTCAAAAATGCGCTGCAGCGTGGCTTCGGCGATGCCGGGGCCGTTGTCTTGCACGCTGATGGCGACGTAGTTTTTACTCTGCACCAAGCTCAGGCGCTCGCACAGGCGCTGGTCGTGGGGCGCGGGTTCTGCTTGGACCACCACCGTGCCACGGTTGTCGCCAATGGCGTGGATGGCGTTGGTGCACAGGTTCAGCACCGCCTGCTCCACCTGCGTCGGGTCGGCCAAGATGCTGGGCACCGGCTCGGCGGTGAGCAGGTGCAGCTCAATTGCTGGCGGCAGGGTGACGCGCAGCAGCCGTTCGGTGTCGTGCAGCACCTCGGTCAGCGCGACGCTGGTGCGCTGGGCCGGCTCGTTGCGGCTGAAGGCCAAAATTTGGCGCACCAAATCGCGCGCCCGCCGGCCAGCTTTTTCAATCTCCACCAAACTTTCATAGGCTGGCGAGTCCGGGCCGCAGTCGGCTTTGGCCAGTTCGGCGTTGCCCAAAATGGCGCTCAAAATATTGTTGAAGTCGTGCGCAATGCCGCCGGCCATCGTGCCCACGGCTTGCATCTTGTGCGATTCGCGCAGCTGCGCTTCTAGCTCGTTGCGGTGCGCTTCGGCCTTTTTGCGCCCGGTCAGGTCGCGGGCAAAGACGGTGGTGGTTTCGCCCTCGGCGTGGCGCTCAAACGACACGCTGATTTCGACGGCCAGCTCTTTGCCGCTGGCGCTGTGCGCCGTCATCTCGCCCAGCATGGCCTGCGTGGTCAACTGGGCAAATGCCAGCGCCTGCTCGGCCTCGGGCAAAAAACGTTTGAGATCGGTGCCCAGCGCATCGCGCGCGGCGCACTGAAACAGCGCCGCCGCTGTTGGGTTAAACACCGTGATGCGCCGGTACTGGTCGACACAAATGATGGCGTCCAGCGATGAGTTAATTACCGCCTCCAGGCGGCGCTCGCCGGCGTAGAGCTGCTCGTTGCGTTGGCGCAGCTCTAGGGCGCTGTGTTGCAGCGCTTGGCGCTCGGCCAGCAGCGGGCCTTGGTCGATGACGGCGCACAAAAACTGCAGCAGCGGCGGGCCGTCGCCTTGCGGCGCTTCGATGCGCGCAATGTGCAAGTCGCCGGTGATGTCGATGTATTCGGTGATGGAGAACACCACTTCGGTGGCTTCGGCCTGACCTTGGGCGCGGGCCAGAGCGAAGGCTTGTCGCACGCGCTCAGT
The DNA here is from genome assembly GCA_017988165.1 of Giesbergeria sp. Taxonomy (GTDB): domain Bacteria; phylum Pseudomonadota; class Gammaproteobacteria; order Burkholderiales; family Burkholderiaceae_C; genus Simplicispira. Next base: position 2,694 of record JAGNSH010000171.1, read on the forward strand.
GTGCTCGGGGCTGACAAACGACAGCAACCCGGTCAGCGGGCGGTCGTGCTCGGTGGGCTGAAACGAGCGGTGCGCCATCGAGTTGGCCTGCACCACCATGTCGTGTTCATCCACCACCATCAGCGCCAGCGGTACGCTGGAGAACAGCGTCTCAAAGCGCTCTGAGGCGCTCTCGGCAGCGGCTTGGCTGTAGCGCAATACTTTGTTTTGCGCCTCCAACTCGGCTTGGTAGGCGCGCAGCTCGCTGACCAAGCCGTCCATTGAGCCGCTGCTGTTGCTGGACAGGACGAAGGCTTCCTCCGGCTCCTCTAAACCCGCTACATCTTCCAAGCCCTCTAGCGCTTTTGGCGCTAACGGTTCTGGCTGCGCCGATGTGATGCGTGAAAAAAAAGACAGGTCGAGGCGACTCATGCAACGTCCGAATCGTCCGTTTCTAGCGGCCAGCAGCTGCAAAACAGGTGGCGATCGCCATAGGCGTTGTCCACCCGGCCAACGGGTGACCAGTATTTGTGCTGGCGCAGCGACGCCATTGGATACGCCGCTAGCGCGCGGCTGTAAGGCCGCTGCCACCGGACCTCGTCCACCAGCAGGCTGGCGGCGGTGTGCGGGGCGTTTTTCAAAGGGTTGTTCTCGCGCGGCCAAATGCCGGCTTCAATTTGCGCAATCTCGGCGCGGATGGCGATCATGGCGGCGATGAAGCGGTCGATTTCTTGCAGGCTTTCGCTCTCGGTTGGCTCGACCATCAGCGTGTTGGGCACCGGAAAGCTCAGCGTCGGCGCGTGAAAGCCGTAGTCCATCAGCCGCTTGGCGACGTCCTCGGCCATCACGGCGCTGCTGTCTTTGAAGGCGCGCAAATCCAAAATGCACTCGTGCGCCACATGGCCGTGTGCGCCGCTGTACAGCGTTGGGTAGTGCGGCTGCAGGCGCGCGCTGATGTAGTTGGCGCTCAGGATGGCGATTTCGCTGGCCTGTTGCAGCCCGGCCGCGCCCATCATGCGGATGTACATCCAGCTGATAGGTAAAACGCCTGCATTGCCCAGTGGCGCTGCGCTGACAGCTCCTGTTTTAGAAGCAATGCCGCCCGTGGCATGGCCGGGCAGGTAGGGTGCCAAGTCGGCGACCACGCACACCGGGCCGACACCGGGGCCGCCGCCGCCGTGCGGAATACAAAAGGTTTTGTGCAGATTGAGGTGGCTGACATCGCCGCCAAACTCGCCCGGCGCGGCCAAACCGACGAGGGCGTTCATGTTGGCGCCATCGACATAGACGCGTCCGCCGTGCTGGTGTACCAGCGCGCACAGCTCTTTGACGTTGGCCTCAAACACGCCGTGGGTGCTGGGGTAAGTGATCATCACGCAGGCCAAGTTTGGGCTGTGCTGCTCGCATTTGGCTTGCAAATCGGCCATATCGACGTTGCCGCGTGCATCGCAGGCGGTGACCACCACTTGCATGCCCAGCATCTGCGCGCTGGCCGGGTTGGTGCCGTGGGCGCTGGCCGGAATCAGGCAAATGTTGCGGTGGCCGGCGCCGTGCGCCGCGTGGTAGGCGCGGATGGCCAGCAGGCCGGCGTATTCGCCCTGCGAGCCAGCGTTGGGCTGCAGGCTGACAGCGGCGTAGCCAGTCGCCTCGCACAGCCAAGCGCGCAATTGC
>JAGNSH010000172.1 GCA_017988165.1 Giesbergeria sp.
GCCGCCGCGTTGCCGATGCGGGCGTGAGCTTTCGCTGGGCGCTGGGCAGCGACATCACGCAGGCTGATTGGGATTTTTTCTACCGCTGCTACGAGCGCACTTATTTGGAGCACGGCAACGCGCCGTACCTGACGCGCGATTTCTTTGCACAGATGCAAAGCGCCATGCCCGAGCATTGGCTGCTGTTCATTGCCGAGCGCGCGGGCCGCGCTATTGCTAGCAGTTTGATAGCTATCACCGCAGGCAGCATAAGGGCTGGAGGCCAAAATGACCCAAACTTTGGCCCGGCGACAGCCTATGGCCGTTATTGGGGCGCGCTGGAGCGGGTCGATTGCCTGCACTTTGAGGCCTGCTACTACCAGCCCTTGCAGTGGTGCATAGAGCACGGCGTGCAGCGCTTTGAGGGCGGCGCACAAGGCGAGCACAAAATGGCGCGCGCCCTGTTGCCGGTACAGGCCAGCAGCGCGCACTGGCTGGCGCATCCAGCCTTTGCCGATGCGGTGGACCGATTTTTGGAGCGCGAAGGCGAAGGCGTGGCGCAGTACTTGGACGCCTTGCAAACGCGCAGCCCGTTCAAAGCCGCTTAGCGTTGAACGGACTGCGACTGTATTAACCGCCGCAAGCGCCGCAGCAAGAGCCGCTCGGCTCGGGCTTTTCCAACTTGCTGACCAGCACGCGCCACTGGGTGGGGCCTTGTTCCAGATAAGCCCATTGAAACTGGCCGGGCGAGCGCGAGTCGAGCTGGCGGCGCAGTGGCTGGGGGTCGTGGTCGTTCAAAATTTGCAGCGCTTGGCCGGGCTGCAACTCATCAAAGCTGCCAAAAATGGTGGAGTGGCGCTCGGAAGGCGCAAGTTGGCGCACGTCGATATCACGAACCGGAGAAGCGGTGGAAGTGGAAGTGGAACCCATGACAAGACCTTTCTAAGGGGGAAGAAAAAATTAACCGTCTTTGCCGTCGGCGCGCGTTTGCAGCAGCCACGGCGTGTAGATAACCAGATAGATAGCAAACGCCAGCGACCACGCCAGCGCCGCCACCACCAGCGCCGCCAGATACCACTGCGGCGCAGCCACTGGCACCAGCACCCGCAAGAGCGCCGCGCCCATCACCAGCACATAGGCCAGCACTTCAGGGGCAGACACTTGCAATTGGCGCCCGGTGTGGCCGCGCGCGGTGCGCGTAATCATGCCGATGATCAGGCCGCCGGTGGTGCCCACAGCCAGCGCGTGGACGGCGGGCGATACCGTCACCCAGCCCAGCTGTAGCAAGGCCAGCATGACAAAGCCGACCACGATCCAGGCGTAGGACAGATGCAAAATCCACAAAATAGGGCGCTGGCGCGTCACCCACGGGTGCCACTGGGCCAAGCGCACCGCGTGCAGCACGGCGGCCAGCACACAGGCCACCAGCGTCACCGGGCCGGGCGGGGCCAGCACCCACAGCGCCAGCGCTACCGCTGTGACGGCCAGCGTGGTCAGCTCGCTCCAGCGCGGGATTTTGATTTTTAGGCCCGGGGTGACGCTCATGGTGAAGGCTGGCACCACGCGCCCGGCCATCACGGATTCAATCATCACAATCATCGCCAAACCGGCGTACAGCGCTTGCACCGGTTGGATGTGCAAAACGCCCAGCACGCTCAGGTGGAACGCTGCGTTGGCGCAGCCCAGCAGCAGCAACACGCCAATCAGCGGCAAATTTTTACGATTTTTCGCCAGCACCAAGACGCGCAGCAAAATGATGGCCACCAGTGGCAGCAGCAAGGTGTCCAGCGCGGCATAGAGCAGATACGGCCCGGTCAGCCCAGCAATACGCGCCGCCAACCACAGCATAAACAGCGCGCCCAAAGTGGCACCGCGCGGCGTTGCCAACCCCGTCCACGCCTTGACAGCCGTGAGTAAAAAGCCAGCAATCACACCAGCGGCAAAGCCAAACAGCATCTCGTGGGCGTGCCACAGCAGCGGCGTGATGGGCAGGCTGAGCGACATCCAACCGGCAAAAGTGGCAATCCACAGCGGCACGCTCAAGCAAGCCAGCAGCGCCGTGCCGATGTAAAACGGGCGAAAACCCAAGCGCAGAACGGGCCAATTCTTCAGCGCTGCCGGAGCGCCAGAAGCCGTTTTGGCCGAAGGCATGATGGGCAATGCAGAGTGTTTCATGGTGGGCAAGTCAACGAATGACAGAGCAATTCTTAACATTCATTCTAAATGAATATTAAGCGCAGCCACCAAGATGCCGGTAAACAACCCGGGTGTTGCGCGTGCCGGCGCGCTTAAAACGGCGTCAAGGCGAGATTTTTGGAGGTCAGGCGCGCTGATGTTCTGCTTCCCAGCCTTTGCAGGCCAAGGCGATGTAGCGCGGCACTGGACGCGAGCCAGTGCCGTAGGCGCTGATGGTGCGTGTTGTCATGCCCAAGGCTTGGGCTGCTTGCGACAAGCTCAGGCCGTAGCGTGCGCGCCATTGGGTAAAGACGCGGGTGTTCTCGTCGGGTGCGTTTTGGGCTTGGGCATCCAGCCAAAGGGTGTCAGCACCAATTTGGATGTCCAGGTCTGGCCACACCACTGTCCAGCCTTCGCCCTCGATGAGCGTGGCTGCTGCAAATGCTTCGGGCCGCTGCAAGGCTGCCAAGCCCGGAGAGTTTTGGAACAGCGGCTTGAAATCCAGCGTATGGACGGCGCCATCCACAAATGTCAATCGCATTTTGAAGTTGTCCAGTAAGTCGATGCCTGACAGGCGCGGGCGTTTCATGCGTGCCATCGGTTCCACTCCTTCCATAAATCGAGCAAATTGGCCTCAATCCAGTCCAGCACTTCGCGGCGCAGTCCGCGCGGCCACGTGCCTTCGCTGCCCAAGGTGTCAAAGTAGATGATGACATCCACTTCGCCACCGACCAGATGGCAATGCGCTGGGCCATGATCGCGCTCGCGTACCTCTAGCCGGTATTTGTTGTTGCGAAAGCGCTGCTTGCTCGTCATTGGTGTTAATTCTATAGAAATGGTTTCTATAGATGGGCGTACTGCCAGAGCGTCACAGTGCCTTAGCGCCCTTACCTTTTAAGCCTTTAGCCCCTAATGCCGCGCGATTTGTGCGACCAGGCCCATTTCAGCGCTGTCGAGCAAGGACTCGATGTCCATCATGATCAGCATCCGATCGCCCATGCGGGCGATGCCGGTGACAAAGGCGGCGTCCAGTTGCGACTGGAACTGCGGTGCCGGCTTGATGGCTTCGCGGGTCAGCGCTACCACGTCAGCGACGGCGTCGACCACTACGCCCATCACGGTGCCGCGCACGTTCAAGATGATGACGACGGTGAAATCGGTGTATTCGGCTTGGGCGCATTGCAGCTTGAGGCGCAAATCGATGATGGGCACGATGACGCCGCGCAAATCGATGATGCCTTTGATGAAGTCGGGCGCTTGTGCCATGCGCGTGGGCTGCTCGTAAGAGCGAATTTCTTGCACCTTCAAGATGTCGATGCCGTATTCCTCTTTGCCCAATTGGAACGTCAGATACTCAGCCGTGGCTGTCGTACTGGCGCTGCCTTTGCTGGCAACGACAGGTGGGATGGCGCCCTTGGAATTGTCAGAATGCATCGTGTCAGTCTCTTTCTTTGCGTCGGTTCAAGTCATCTTACGGCTGGCAAGGCGATCTAAAGCCCGCGAGGATACCAGCGCAGGGCGGCGCAGGTGGTTTCGTTCAGCGGTGGCTGAGGCGGCGCACCGCCCAGTCGCCCAGGCTTTGAATCGCTTGGACAAAAAAGATCAGGATCAGCACCACGGCCAGCATCACATCGGGCAAAAAGCGCTGGTAGCCATAGCGAATGCCCAAGTCGCCTAAACCGCCGCCGCCCACCGCCCCGGCCATGGCCGAGTAGCCGGTCAGGCTGACAAAACTGATGGTCATGCCGGCAACGATGCCGGGCATGGCCTCGGGCAGCAGCACTTTCCAGACGATTTGGCTGGTGGTGGCGCCCATCGATTGCGCCGCCTCGACCAAGCCGTTATCGACCTCGCGCAGCGCCGTCTCCACCAAGCGGGCCATAAACGGCGCCACTGCCAGCGTCAGCGGCACTACGGCAGCGGCGGTGCCAATCGATGAGCCGACAATCAAACGCGTCAGCGGAATGATGGCGACCAACAAAATGATGAACGGCGTCGAGCGCGCGGCGTTAACGATCCAGCCGACGACTTTGTTCAGCGGGCCGTTTTCCAGCACGCCGCCGTGGTCGGTCAGGCGCAAAAACACGCCCAGTGGCACGCCAATCAAGGCGCCGACGACGCCCGAGATGCCCACCATCACCACCGTCTCCCACAGCGAGGTGGCAAACAGCTCCAGCATC
>JAGNSH010000045.1 GCA_017988165.1 Giesbergeria sp.
AGCTGGTTCAGTGTTGAGCCCAAGGCACCGGCGTGCTCGGCGGCGCGCACTGCGTCTTTCATTTGGCCCAAAATTTGCGGCTCGCCCAGCACCATCGAATCGAGTCCACTGGCGACGCGAAAGGCGTGGCGCGCCACGGGGCCTTCTTCTAGCGTGTACGAGTGCGCGCGCAGCACGTCGCTGCTGACGCCGCCGCTGCGCGCCAGCCAATCCATGGTGTAGTCCAGCGCCGCATGGTCGCCAGCGCAATAAATTTCGGTGCGGTTACAGGTGGAGATGATGGCCGACTCGACGCTGCGCTGGGTGCTATTGCTGCCCTGCCCCAGCGCTTGGCGCAGGCCGTGCAGCGTGGGTGCGATTTGATCGACTGCAAACGCAAAACGACCGCGCAGATCAAGCGGCGCGGTGGTGTGGTTAATGCCTAAAGCCCAGACTGCCATTCTCAGATTATAAAATTTGTTGCAGGCGCGCGCCGTGGGTGTGGGCACAAACCTTGATCTGCGTTAGTTTTATGGACTCTTTTGTTGCTTTTAACCACCTTGTCCACTTTGTCAGTCCGGCTGTGGGCGTGGCGTTGGCTTTGTGTGTCGGTACCTTGATTTTTTGGTCAAAACGGCCTGTAGCCCTTTCGTGGCCTGCGCAACTAGCTCTTAATTTCATAGTGGGATGCGCGGTGCTGCTGCTGGGTTTGTGGTCGGACGGGCGCGACGGCAAGATGCTGACCTACGCCGCGCTGGTGCTGGTGTGTGCCAGTTGCCAGTGGCTGGTGCTGCGCGGCTGGCGCGATTGATGCGCTTGAGGCCAGCCGTTGCTTGGCCTCTTATGCCAACAACGCCTGCGCAAATTCGCGCGCGCTGAAGGTTTCCAAGTCTTCCAGCTTTTCACCGACGCCGATGAAGTACACCGGCAGCGGGCGCTCTTGCGCAATGGCTGCCAGCACGCCGCCTTTGGCGGTGCCGTCGAGTTTGGTGATGATGAGGCCGGTCAGTTGCAGTGCCTCGTCAAAGGCACGCACTTGGGCTAAGGCGTTTTGACCGGTGTTGCCGTCAATCACCAGCAGCACCTCGTGCGGCGCGCTGGCGTCGGCTTTGGTGACGACGCGGCGGATTTTTTTCAGCTCTTCCATCAGGTGCAACTGTGTTGGCAGGCGCCCGGCGGTATCGACCAGCACCACGTCTTTGCGCCGCGCTTTGCCGGCGGTGACGGCGTCAAAACTGACGGCGGCCGGGTCGCCGCCTTCTTGGCTGACGATTTCGACCAGATTGCGGTCGGCCCACACCGTGAGTTGCTCGCGCGCAGCGGCGCGAAAGGTGTCGGCAGCGGCCAGCAACACGCTGGCGCCTTCGTTGGCCAAATGCTTGGTCAGTTTGCCAATCGAGGTGGTTTTGCCCGCGCCATTGACGCCGGCCACCATGATGACGGTGGGCTGGTGCTGGCCGATGACCAGCGCTTTTTCTAGCGGCTGCAGCAGCTCGGTCAGGCCTTGGGCCAGCAGGTCTTTGACGGCGGCGGGGTCGGTGGCTTTGCTTTCTTTGACGCGGCGCTTTAAGTCGTTTAGCAGCCACTGCGTGGCTTTGACGCCGGTGTCGGCCATCAGCAGCGCCTCTTCTAGCTCTTCGTACAGCGCGTCGTCAATTTTGGTGCCGGTAAACACCGTGGTGATGCTGGAGCCGGTTTTGCGCAGGCCGTTTTTCAGGCGGTCAAGCCAGTTGCTGCGCCGCTCTGGGTTGCTGGGCGTTGATGCGGCGGGCGCTGATGTTGTGGGTTCTGGCGCTGGCGTTGGCTCTGGCGCGGTTTTGGCACCAAAGGGCTTGCGTAGCCAATTCAAGGCGGTGTGGCCGGCTGCGGGCTGGACGGGGGCCGCAGTGGATGCGGGAGCAGGCGCTAGCGCTGGTGGCGCGTCAGCAGCGGGCGGTAGGGGGGATTTTTTTTTGAAAAAGCTGAACATTGCAGGGTTCTTAGAATCACGCCATTCTATGAAACACGCTATCACCTTATTGGGCCTGCTGGCCTGCCTCACCGCCACAGCCCAAGCTGCGGCGCTTTCTCCTCCTGCCACTGCGCGTGCCGCGCCGAGCGCGTCTGCGGGCCCGACGGCCACCGGCGTGCAGCAGTTCACGCTGTCCAACGGCATGGCGCTGCTGGTGCAGCCCGACCGGCGTGCGCCGACGGCGATGCACATGGTGTGGCTGCGCGTGGGCTCGATGGACGAGGTCGATGGCACTTCGGGCGTGGCCCATGTGCTGGAACATATGCTGTTCAAGGGCACGAAAAAAGTGCCCGTGGGCGATTTTTCACGCCGCGTCGCCGCTTTAGGCGGGCAAGAAAACGCCTTCACCAGCCGCGATTACACCGGCTACTACCAGCAAATCCCCTCCAGCAAGCTCGAAGACGTGATGCAGCTGGAGTCCGACCGTTTTGCCCACAACCAGTGGCCGGACGAGGAATTTCGCAAAGAGCTGGAAGTTGTCAAAGAAGAGCGCCGGATGCGCACCGACGACCAGCCGCGTGCGCTGCTGATGGAGCAGCTGCACGCAGCGGTGTTTACCGCCTCGCCCTACCACCGGCCCATCGTTGGCTGGATGAGCGACTTGGACGCCATGACGCCAGACGACGCACGCCAGTTTTACCGCCGCTGGTACGTGCCAGCCAACGCCGCCATCGTCGTCGCCGGTGATGTCGATGCGGCGCGTGTGCGCGCGCTGGCCGAAAAATACTATGGCCGCATTCCCGCCCGCGCCGTGCCCACGCGCAAGCCGCGCACCGAGCCGGTGCAAATGGGCCTGCGCCGCCTGACGGTCAAAGCCCCCGCCGAGCAAGCCTACGTGGCGCTGGCGTTTCGCGTGCCCAGCTTGGAGCGCTTGGATGGCCTCACCGCCAGCGACCAAGACGCGCTGGCGCTGGTGGCCTTGTCGGCGGTGCTCAGTGGCTACGACGGCGCGCGTTTAGAGCGCGCCTTGAGCCAAGGCCAAGACCGCGTAGCCGACACCTCGGGCAGCAGCGCCGACGTGATGGGGCGTGGCCCGAGTTTGTTTTATTTGAGCGGTGTGCCCGCCCAAGGCAAAACCGCCCAACAGGTCGAAGACGCGCTGCGCGCCCAAGTGGCGCGTGTCGCCAGCGAAGGCGTCAACCCAGCCGAGCTAGAGCGCGTCAAAACCCAGTGGATGGCCAGCACCGTCTACCAGCGCGACTCCCTGAGCAGCCAAGCCGGTGAACTGGGCAGCAACTGGGTGCTGGGCCTGCCGCTGGACGCGCAGGAGCGCACCATTGCCCTGCTGCGCAGCGTCACGCCCGAGCAGGTGCAGTCGGTGGCGCAGCGCTACTTTGGCGACGACCAACTGACCGTGGCCACCTTGGCACCCCAGCCCCTTGACCCCAACCGCAAGCCCGCCGCCGCCCCGGCCGCCGGCAGCCGGATGCACTGAAAAAAGCGCCAGGAATTCACCCATGTTTACTCTCAAAAAGATAGCTACTCGCGCTTGCTGCATAAGCGCTGGAGTGGTTTTTTATGCCCAATCGGCTTGGGCCTTGTTGCCGATAGAGCATTGGAGCGAGCCCAGCGGCGCGCAGGTCTGGCTGGTCAACAGCCCGGGCATTCCGATGGTCGATGTGCAAATCGACTTTGACGCCGGCGAGCGGCGCGACCCGCCCACGCAGGCCGGCTTGGCCAATGCCGTGGGCACTGTCGCCATCAAGGGCGTGCGCGCCGTCGGGGATACGCCGGCGCTGGACGAAAACCAACTCGGCGAAGCCTGGGCCGACTTGGGTGCCAGCTTGGCTTTGGGCGCTAGCAACGATGCGTTCACCCTGTCGCTGCGCTCGCTTACCGAGCCCGATTTGCTGCATAAAACGGTACAACTGGCCGCGCGCCAACTGGCCGAGCCGGCGTGGCCGCAAGACATTTGGCAGCGCGAACGCGAGCGCTGGAGCGCCGCCATCCGCGAGTCCAACACCCGCCCCGGCACTGTCGCCGGCGAGGCGTTTGCCAGCGCCGTTTACGCCAGCCACCCTTACGGCCAGCGCGTCACTGAGGAGTCGCTGGCACGCATCGACATAGCCGATATGCAGCAGTTTTATGCGCAGTACGTGCAACCCTGCCGCGCGCGTATCGCTATCGTCGGCGCTGTCGACCGGGCCCAAGCGCAAACGCTGGTGGGCCAGTTGCTGGCGCGTTTGCCGGCCAGCACGCCAGCGCAGTGCGCACCGCTGCCACCCGTGGCCGAGGTGCAGCCGCTGAGCGGCGCCGTCGAAAAGAACATTCCATTTGCCTCGGCGCAGGCCTATGTGCTGCTGGGCCAGCCCGGCTATAAGCGCAATGACCCGGACTTTTTGGCGCTGCTGGTGGGCAACCATATTTTGGGCGGCGGCGGCTTTACCTCGCGCCTGACGCACGAGGTGCGCGAAAAACGCGGCCTGACCTATGGCGTCACCAGCCACTTTGCCCCGGGCCTGCACGCCGGCGCTTTCATGATTGGCCTGCAAACCCGCCCCGACCAAGCCGCACAGGCGCTGCAAGTGGCGCGCGACACCTTGGTGCGCTATGTGGCCGACGGCCCGACTGCAGCCGAGCTGCGCGCTGCCAAAGACAACCTGATTGGTGGCTTTGCACTGCGCATTGACAGCAACAGGAAGCTCTTGGGCAACGTGGTCAACATTGCCAGCAACGGCTTGCCACTGGACTATTTGGAGCACTGGACTGACCGCATACAAGCGCTGACCGCTGCCCAAGTGCGCGCCGCCATGCAGCGCAAGCTGCAACCCGATCGCATGGTCACCGTGGTGCTGGGAGCGCAGCCGTGACGCACGCCAAAGCGGGCGCCAAACCCGCCAGCAAAGCCAGCCCCAAAGCCGGCCCCAAAGTGCCGACCGGTGCCGGCCAGATCCGCATCATTGGCGGCCAGTGGAAGCGCACCCGTCTGCCGGTGGCCAAGCTCGCTGGCCTGCGCCCCACGCCCGACCGGGTGCGCGAGACTTTGTTCAACTGGCTTGGCCAAGACCTGGGTGGCTGGCGCTGTTTTGATGCCTTTGCTGGCACCGGCGCGCTGGGGTTGGAAGCGGCCTCACGCGGCGCTGCGGCGGTGCAACTGGTCGAGAGCGACGCTGCGCTGGCGGCGCAACTGGGCGTGCTGTGCCAGCGCCTGCAAGCCACCACGGTGCAAGTGCGCCGAGGCGATGGCGTGGCGCAATTGAGACAGTGCGTACCGGCCAGTTGGGATTTGGTGCTGCTGGATCCGCCGTTTGGCAGCGATTTGTTTGAGCCCGCCTTGCAAGCGGCGGCGCGCGCCATCAGCCCGCAAGGCTTTGTCTATTTAGAGGCAGCGCACGCTTGGACTGACGAGGCGCTGGCGCCGCTGGGGCTGGCGCTGCACCGCCACCTGCGCGCCGGTGCGGTACACGCCCATTTGCTGCAACCCATTTAAGGAGAGATTCGCCATGACCCGCAACGTCCTTGCCGTGTACCCCGGCACCTTTGACCCGCTGACGCTGGGCCACGAAGACTTGGTGCGCCGCGCGGCGCAAATGTTTGACCAAGTCATCGTTGCCGTGGCCATGGCGCACCACAAAAAAACCCTGTTCAGCTTGGACGAGCGCATGGAGATGGCGCGCGAGGCACTGAGCGACTGCCCACAAGTGCGCGTCGAGGCGTTTGAGGGCTTGGTGACCACCTTTACCGCTGCGCGCGATGGCAACGTGATGGTGCGCGGCCTGCGCTCGGGCACTGACTTTGACTACGAATTTCAGCTCGCTGGCATGAACCGCGCGCTGGTGCCAGAGCTAGAGACGGTGTTTTTGACGCCCGCCAGCCAGTACCAGTTCATCAGCAGCACGCTGGTGCGCGAGATTGCCACGCTGGGCGGCGATGTGGCGCAGTTTGTCTCGCCCACGGTGCTACAGCGTTTGCTGGCCAAAGTGCAGCCGGCATAAAAAAACCGTGGCCAGCGCACAGGGCGCAGGCCACGGTTTTTTAAGTTTTAGCGCTATTTAAGGGCGCACAACAATGCTGTTGCGCACTTCGCGCACGTGCTTGGTGCCGCGTGCAATGGTCTCGGCATGGCTCTTTTCAGTTTGCGACTTGGCAAAACCGGACAGTTGCACCGTGCCGTTGAGCGTCTCGACGCTGATAGCGGCAGCCGAGACGGTTTTGTCTTCGGCCATCTTGGCTTTGACGGCGGCGGTGATGCCAGCGTCATCGACATAAGCGCCGACAGTTTGCTGGTCGCGGGTCACTGCGCAGCCGGTGGAGATGATGGTGATGCCAGCCAAAGCGGCAAAAGCGAGAGCGCGAGCGTATTTCATGGTTTTCTTTCTAGTGTTTGTGCTGGGTTAGCACGGGGTGTTAAAGCGGTTAAATTTTTCTGTGGCCGCGAGTGTGCTTGATTTTTGCCAGTGCTGCACGGCGCCAAAAAATCCAGAAAAGTGCGCTGGCTCAATCGCCTCGGCCGCGCAATAAAGCCATGGCGGCCACGGTCAGGGCGGCACCGGCGGCAGCGGCTATCACCACCGATTTACCCGGCTGCTGCTTGACGTAGCGCGTGGCATCGTCGGTGTATTTGTCCACTTGCTCGCGCACACGGGCACTGGTGTCAGCGCAGTAGTTGATGCTGCGCTCGGCCAGCACTTGTGCTTTGGCGGCCAGATCGTTGATGGCCGGGTCGGCTTGGTTGCGCAGCTTTTCGACGCCCTTCTCGGCTTTTTCCATGGAGGCGTTGGCCGCCTCGCGTACGGCGTCCACCGTGTCATGCACGCTTTTTAAGGCGTCGTCCTTGAGCTGGCGCGCCGTGTCGCTGGCATGGTGGATGGCATTGGCGGCGGTTTGTTGGGTGCTATCGGCGGGGGAAGCGGTTTTCATGGGAATCCTCTGGAGGTAGATGCTCTGGGTAGATGGGAAAAGTGACGTGGTCAGCGCAAAGCGCGCACTAGCCGCGTTTGACCAAGCTGATGACAAACGTCACCACAGCCATGATCACGAAGACAAAGAACAAAATTTTGGCAATTCCGACCGCACCTGCGGCAATGCCACCAAAACCAAAGACGGCGGCTATCAGTGCAATGACTAGAAATACAACGGCGTAATGCAACATAAAAATCTCCTAGCTTGTCCCGGCCAGACGCCGGTAGTGGGGAGCGACCTTTTTAAAGTGGTGCGCTTGGGAACCACTTTATGTGTCTTGTGTTGCGCGCTGTGCCGGCGCTGGGCGCTTGGCGTTGTCAGCATGACAGCGGTGGCCTTGTAGGAGACAGCGCACAAGGCGCTTTACTGAGGCTGCGCCGCAGCGGCAGTTATGGGCAAGATGGCTGAGATCAGCGTGCCGTGACCGACATGGGAAGTCACCCGCAAACGCCCGCCGGCCGCTTCCACGCGCTGGCGCATCCCCACCAAGCCGTAAGAGCTGCGGCTGACGCTGGCGATGTCAAAGCCTTTGCCATCGTCGCGAATTTCGACCGCTACGTGTGACGGGTAGCTGTGTACGGTGATGGTGATTTTGTTTGCCTCGGCGTACTTGCCAATGTTGGTCAGCGACTCTTGCACCATGCGGTAGACGGTCAGCTCGGTGGCTTCGGGCAGGCTGACGGCTTCAAAGTTGGTCTCTACCTGCACACCCGCCGTGTCGGCATATTCGTGCGCCAAAATTTCTAGCGCTGCTGACAGGCCCAAATGCGCCAGCGATGAGGGGCGCAGGTTCTCAACAATGCGCCGCTTCAGGGCAATGCCGCTGTTGAGCATTTCAATCAGGTGGTTAAGGCGCTCGGCAATGCCGGGCGCATTGACATCAATTTTTGACTTCAGCCGGGCTACATCCAGCTTGGCTGCCGTCAACAAGGCACCCAGTTCGTCGTGCAGTTCGCGCGCCAAGTGGCCGCGCTCGTCTTCGCGCACGGCTTGTAGGTGGTTGGCCAGCTCGGAGAGCGACAGGGTGCGCTCGCGCACCAGCTCTTCAAGGCGTGCGCGCTCGGCTTCTAGCAGCGCTTGCTCGCGCTCGGCGGCGCTGCGCAGTACCGTGGCTTGGCGCAGGTAAATGTAAAACCCCAGCAGCCCCAAAGCGGCCCCAGCGGCAATGCCTAGCCGTGCCAGCCACAAAGATCGATTGATTTGAATTTGGCTGTGCAAGGCTTGGCGCTCTTGCGTTTGCAGTAAAGCGCCGGCTTGGGCGCGAATGGCATCCATGTTTTTTTTGCCCACATCGGTGGACAAGACAAATTTCCACGCCTCTTCTTTGCCTTCGCGGCGCAATTGCAAACTCAAATCCATTTCTGAGAGCTTGTGCGAGACCTGGCGGGCCAGTTCAGAAAACTGCACCAGCTGCTCGGGCTCGTGGGCCAGTGCGACACGCAATTGCTCTAGCTCGGCGTAAACAATGGCAATTGATCGGTTGTAGGGCTGCAAATACGGCACTTCGCCAGTGAGCAAGTAGCCACGGTGGCTGGACTCCGCGTCCAGCATGGTCTGTAGCAACTTGCTCAGTAGCGCATGGGTCGCTTGGATGTCGGCCATACCTTTGAGGGCGGAGCTCGATCGCTGGTAGCTGGCCTCGTTGATGCTGATGAGCAAAATAGCCGTCAACATTCCCAAAGACAGGTTACGAATAAATTGTTTAAAAGGCGGCCAGTGCATGGCGTCTCCAAGTAAGTCAAATAAGACAGTTTGGTTGTGATAATGCAAAACCCCATTTTTTGAAAGCCAAATCCATGATCAAAATTGGCATCGTCGATGACCACGCCATCGTTCGCTCGGGCCTGCGGCAGTTTTTTTCTGACCATGTGGACTTGCGCGTAGCCGGCGAGGCGTCCAACGGGCGCGAAGCGATTGACTTGGTGCGTAACACCGAGATTGATGTGCTGGTGATGGATCTTTCTATGCCGGGGCAAAGCGGGCTAGATGCCTTGGCCATGCTGCGTGCCAAGGCACCCGACATGGGCATTTTGATTTTGAGCGGCTACCCCGAAGAACATTACGCCATGAACCTGATCCGCCAAGGCGCCAGTGGCTATTTGAATAAAGAGTGTGAGCCGACAGAAATTGTTGAGGCGATTCGCACCATTGCTTTGGGGCGGCGCTACATCACCCCGGTGGTGGCCGAGCTGCTGGCGCAGCAGCTGCACCGCAAGGACAGCGCCCTGGCGCACGAGCAGTTGTCCGAGCGCGAATTTCAGGTTTTTTTGAAGCTGGCCAAAGGTGCTACGGCGGGTGAAATTGCCGAGATTTTGTCTTTGAGCGTTAAAACCGTCAGCACTTACCGCACCCGCTTGATGGAGAAAATGGCGCTGTCGTCCAATAGCGATTTGACCTATTACGCGCTGAAAAACGGTTTGATCGATTAAACCGGCACTCAGGGCCGCGTTTGGTGCGCTAGCGCGCTGCTGCGGGCCGTGCAGTAATCGATCAAGGCGTCGATCTCGTTGGACTTATCAAACACCGCATCTACGCCCAGCTGCGCGCAGCGCTGGCGTACATCGGGCGTGGCGTAATTACTCAGCACCACCATGTGCTGGTGTGGCAGGCGCTCGCGGCAGGCGGCCAGCACACCCAAGCCGCTGCCATGGCGCAAAAACAAGTCGACGATGGCCAAATCCCATTGACTGGCATTGGCGGTGAGCCAAGAAGCGCCTTCTTCCTCGGTCTCGGCTACGCCAACGGATTGGACATCAGTCAACTCTTCGAGCGCTGCAATCAGGTTTTCTCGAATAGTGGCGTTGTCTTCAACGATGTAGGTTTTCAGTTTCACGCTAGCGTCCGGTGTATGGCAGGTAGAAGAAATGACCTGCGCCCTAGTCAATGTAGACGAAAGTGTGTCTAAATTTTGCCGGCCAGTGCAGCCCCTCGTTGTCAGACAACGCCTACCCCAGCACACGCTGCGCAATGCGGGTCGCGGCGCACTTGCAGCGCGCTCCACTCCATGCTGCGCGCGTCCAGCATCAGCAAGCGCCCGGCCAGTGAGGACGCTACGCCGACGATCAGCTTGAGCGCCTCGGCAGCTTGCATGGCGCCGATGATGCCCACCAGCGGCGCAAACACGCCCATGGTGGCGCACTGCATTTCTTCAAATTCGGCGTTGGGCGCAAAAATGCAGGCATAGCACGGCGCGTTCATCTGGCGCGGGTCGACCACGGTGATTTGCCCGTCAAAACGAATGGCTGCGCCGACCACCAGTGGTTTGGTGTGGCGCACGCAAGCGGCGTTGATGGCGTGGCGCGTGGCGTAGTTGTCGGTGCAGTCCAGCACCACGGTGGCGGTGGCCACCAATCCATCGAGCAAAGCCGCGTCGGCGCGCGCTTGGATGCAGGTGATGGCGGCGTCGGGGTTGATGGCCAGCACCGCTTCGGCGGCTGACGTCACTTTGGGCTGGCCAACGCGCGCGCTGGTGTGGGCAATTTGGCGCTGCAAGTTGGTCAAATCCACCGCATCGTCATCGACCAGCGTGATGTGGCCGACCCCTGCCGAGCCCAAATACAGCGCTGCGGGCGAGCCCAAGCCACCCGCGCCAATCACCAGCACGTGCGCCGCCAAGATGCGCTCTTGCCCCTCAATGCCGATGTCGTCGAGCAGGATGTGGCGCGAGTAGCGCAAAAGCTGTTGATCGTTCATGGGTACTTGCAGCGGGCGACTTAGTGCGCTTCGTCTTTCTTGTCGGTTTTTTCTTCCTTGCGCTCGGTTTGCGTCTTGCTGGCCAGCACCGTGACGCCCTTGAGTTGGTTGAGGGCTTGGGCCAACTGGAAGTCTTTGTCGGAGCCAAATTCAGGCAGTTTGCGCTCGGACAGCGGTTTTTTCGACTCTTCTTCTAAGCGCTTGCGGGCATCTTCGCGGGCTTTTTCGCGCACTTCGTCTTTGACTTCTTCGCCTTGGCCGCTGCCCAGGTGTTTTTCTAGGTCGGCTTCGCGCATCCGCAGCGCGGCAAACGGGCTGCCCTCTAGGGTTTCGTCGACCATCACGTCAGGCACGATGCCTTTGGCTTGGATGGACTTGCCGCTGGGCGTGTAGTAGCGCGCGGTGGTCAGCTTGATGCCGGTGTCTGGCCCCAGTGGGCGCACGGTTTGCACCGAGCCTTTGCCAAAGGTTTGGCTGCCCATGATGGTGGCGCGCTGGTGGTCTTGCAGTGCGCCGGCGACGATTTCGCTGGCCGAGGCCGAGCCTTCATTCACCAGCACCACCAGCGGCACAGTTTTCAGGGCGGCTGGCAAGCGCTTGAGCGGGTCTCCGGCGCCGCGGCGGGCATAAAACTCGGGCGCGGCCTTGTAGCTGGCCTTGCTTTCGGCCAGCTGGCCGTCGGTGGTGACTACGGTGACGTTTTCCGGCAAAAACGCCGCCGACACCGCCACGGCTGCGTCCAGCAGGCCGCCCGGGTCGTTGCGCAAGTCCAGCACCAAGCCCTTGAGCTTGGGGTCGGCTTTGTAGAGTTCTTCGGCCTTGCGGACAAAGTCGTCCACGGTGCGCTCTTGGAACTGCGACAGGCGAATCCAGCCGTAGCCGGGCTCAATCATCTTGCCCTTGACCGACTGGGTTTTGATCTCTTCGCGGGTGATGGTCACCGGGAAAGTGCGGCTTTCTTCTTTGCGCAAAATCGTCAGCGTCACCTTGGTGGCTGGCTCGCCGCGCATCTTTTTCACGGCGTCGTTGAGCGACAAGCCTTTGACAGCGGTGTCGTCGATTTTGGTGATCAGGTCGTTCGTTTTCAGGCCAGCGCGAAAGGCCGGTGAGCCTTCGATGGGCGAGACCACTTTGATCAGGCCGTCTTCTTGCGTGATCTCGATGCCCACGCCGACAAAGCGACCGGTGGTGCCTTCGCGAAACTCGGCAAACGACTTTTTGTCGAAATACTGTGAGTGCGGATCAAGACTGGCCACCATGCCGGAGATGGCGTCGGTGATGAGCTTTTTGTCATCCACCGGCTCGACGTAATCGGTTTTGACCAAGCCAAACACCGCTGAGAGCTGCTGGATTTCTTCCAGCGGCAACGGTGTCATCGCGCCGCGCGCCATGGTTTGCAGGGACACCGTGGTCATGGCCCCGGCTAGCACCCCGACGGAAACCCAACCTACGATTTTCAATTTGTGGCCCATACAACCCCTTTACCAATTCATTCAATAGACACCTTGGAAAGGTGCTGCCCGCTACAGTTCCGCAGCGGGGCTTGAGTTTGTGTCAGCGCAGCGGCCTAAAAAGGCGCTTGAGCGCTGTTTTAGGACCGCTTTACCGCAGCTTTACGGCATTAATTGCTTTATTGGCAATATTTAGGCTTTGCCCTGCGAGGCCACCGCCGCCGCAGCGGCTGCGGCAGCAGCAGCGTCACCCAGATAGTAGTGGCGCAGCGGTTTCAGGTCGTCGTCCAACTCATACACCAGTGGAATGCCGTTGGGAATATTGATGCCAACGATGTCGTTGTCAGAAATGTTGTCCAAGTATTTGACCAGCGCCCGAATCGAGTTGCCGTGCGCTGCCACCACCACGCGCTGACCGCTGCGAATCGCCGGGGCCATGGTCTCGTTCCAAAACGGCATCACGCGCGCCACGGTGTCTTGCAGGCATTCGGTCAGCGGCACGTTCTCGGCGGCTAAGCCGGCGTAGCGTGGGTCGCTGCGTTCGCTGCGCGTGTCGTCGGCTTGCAGCGCCGGCGGCGGCGTGTCATAGCTGCGCCGCCATACCAGCACCTGCTCGTCGCCGTATTTTTGGGCGGTTTCGCCCTTGTTCAGTCCTTGCAGTGCGCCGTAGTGGCGCTCGTTCAGGCGCCAGGTTTTTTGCACCGGCAGCCAAGTGCGCTCCATCTCGTTGAGGCAAAACCACAGGGTTTCAATGGCGCGCTTGAGCACGCTGGTGTAGGCGACGTCAAACTCGTAACCTTCGGCTTTGAGCAGTTTGCCCGCCGACAT